>JABDKS010000746.1 GCA_013002105.1 Pirellulaceae bacterium
AAGCATGATGAATCTGAAGCACAACATCGCTTGAGTGGTCGTCTGAAAGTATGGTCGCAGCGAGCCCAGGGGCTTGGTGAAGATCAAACTCGACAACGGGCGGGTACGAAGTATCATCGGACTTCTGCTGGCAACGAACCGTCGGAGCGATATCAGATTTGTGCCAGGCAAGCTTCTTGTCTGTCGTGCGTTTCAATGTAGCTGACAACAGGTAGTGACGATCTGCTGCGGTTCGCATCGCGCGTTCAAACGAAGATTGAGCAACTCTTCCCAGAAAACGCAGGCGTACGAAAAAGATCATCGGATAAGCCCGATGGTCATCGCCGTACATGTACTCCTCGAACGGAGTCAACGGCATGGGCACCAGCGGTTGGTCTTCCCTAGAGCTACTCATCAACCGTATCGCCCTCTCCTTTGTTGATCGTCGCGGATACCGTGCGAATCGAAATGCCAGCTATGTGATCAAATGGTCAGTTCGCTGTCATCGCCCACATCTCGAGACGGTCAATCTTAGTCGTCCAGGGATTCGCAGCAATCGAAACGCGGAAATCCCAACATCGCCGCGTCGTCACTTGTGATTGCGGAAGTCGCGATCATAATAGATGGTTCGTTCATCATTCCTGCTCACAGCGAAATCTGATGTTAGACATATTGAACGGATATGGACACGGATTTGTCGCCATCCCCACCATTCTCGCCTGTCGTCAGACAGGTGTTTTGGATGCGTTGCACACAAACGGGAGCCTCCGTGTTGACGAATTGGCCCACAAAATCAGCGGCAACACAGGTCATTTGGCGGCCGCCTTGCGACTGCTCGAAACACTTGGATGGCTCGATCGAGATGAATCGGGATCTTACTCGATCCACGTCGACGAGAATCGATACCTAGAGATACCCGGCGACGCGATCGACTGGCTGCAGTTCCCGGTGGACCAATACCTGATCGGGAAATTACAACCTTCCTCGCGTCATTTTGGGACGCTCCCGAATTGGGTCGACCGTATCGAAAACTCGTGGAACGTGTCGAGCAAGGACACCGCCAAACTGCTGGACGGATTCTTTGCCGTGCCATTACTGACAGCGTTGAACCAATTAAACTGGCTCGCAGCCGACGCGGGCGACGAGCTTAGCTTTGCAGCCTCGCCCGAACCGGTGCGGGAGAAAGTCGCGTCGCTATTGAAAGGCTTGGGCTGGGCGACGCAAGCTGAACACGGTCTCGTCTTGACGGACCTCGGCGGATTTGTCAGTCAGCGCGCATTGATACTCGGAACCCTCTGCTCCTACACGCCGATGTTGTCGCAGTTGCCTGAATTACTTGCCGGGAATCCGTCGAACGTTTTTGGGCGTGATCAAGCGGGGCACGAAACGCATGTGGAACGAACATTGAATGTTGTTGCCAGTGGGTTTCAACATGAAAAATATTTCGCAGATGTCGAAGATATTATCGTTTCGATTTTTGATCAGCCGCTCGATCAACAGCCTGATTTCGTGGCCGATATGGGATGCGGTGATGGCACGTTCCTCAAACGAGTGCATCGCGTAATTGCCGAGAAAACCGCACGCGGACGAGCAGTCACCGAACGCGTCGTCCGCATGATTGGCGTGGACTTTAACGACAAGGCGTTGGAGGCTACCGACGAAACTCTGGGCGAGATACCGCACTTGGTGACAAAGGGCGACATTGGTGATCCCGACCAGTTGGCGTGTGACCTGCGTCGACAAGGGATCGAGGATTCAGAGAGCATTCTACATATCCGCTCCTTTTTGGATCACGATCGGCCCTTTGTTGAACCAAGCGACAGCGCGGCGGTCGCCCGACGACGGCGTATTGACTATCAAGGCGTGTATGTCGACTCGAATGGCTCGGCGATCGAGCCCGCTGTAGCGGTGCAAAGTCTCGTCGAACATCTAGGACGATGGCGATCCGTTACCACCCGGCACGGACTCATCATCCTGGAAGTTCACTGCGTTCGTCCGTCGGTCGCACGAAATGTGTTGGATCAAGGCGAGAGCCTGCACTTCGATGCTTATCACGCGTACTCCATGCAGTACCTAGTCGACGCCGACGTATTCACCATGTGCGCTGCTGAAGTGGGTTTGTTCGCCAAGCCGGACTATTTCCGCCGCTACCCAAAGACATTACCTTTTTGCAGGATTACGTTGAGCTGGTTTGAGCCGCGGAACTACACGATCCGTAATGGCGATCCACGTGATATTAACGTGATTGCGGCGTTAGGTGGATCGAGCAAACCCATCACGGATGACACTATCGAAGTTTGCCTGGAACAAGATCCTGCGAACACATATGTCGTGGAGCAAGATGGATCGATATTGGCTGCCGCGATTTGCATTCGGACGAAGGACTCGAGTTCTAGGCTTCATGATCCGACTGGCGATGTCGTACAAATCAAAGCAATCTTGTTGGGCGACGGGATCGCACGCAAGGAAATGCACGACGAGTTGATGCAATTCGTGACCCAGCAATCATCTTTGAAGGCCGGTGTGAAAAAGGTTGTACCAAGCGACCAACTCGCTAATGATGCAGTTGATGACAACAGCGTTGCAGCAGAACCAGTGTTGTCGCACACCGCGCGCACGCTTGTCGACGACACCGTACAGTGTTTGATGGAAGGCAACGGCGAAACATTCTCGCCTCAGAAAACGTTTTACGAATTGGGGCTTGACTCATTAGATCATATGGAGCTTGTGACCACGCTCGGTAACGCGTTGGGCACGCAGTTTGACTCGAGTGTTCTGACTAGCCACAACACTCCGGAATCACTTGGCAGGTATTTGCAAAAACGCGAGCAAAAGAAATCCGGATCTATTTTCTCTTTTCTAAAACGTTCATCCAACTGAGTATTGCCGTTTTGCGCTTATGGAGAAATCAATCTCGCCCGCTGCAGTTTCCAAGTGTGTCGCCAGCACGCCGTTAACCGACGAGCTACGACAGATTTCGGCCGTGCAGCAATTGCAGCCGAGAATCGACTCGCTCGTCGAGTTCTACGTCAGTCGTGCCCTCCATCGCGTTGGTATTGATGCCACACAGTTTTGCAGCTTGAGCGACGTGCAAGCCCGTCGTGACAGTCTTCGTTCACTCGGAGTTCCGCCGTCCAAATCCTGGTGGATTCAACTCTTGGCGTCAATTTCTCAATCGGCAGTTACCGATCCCGCGATCGACCTACACACGGACATCTCAGCACTGAAATATCTGCAAGACAGACTGCCATTTTATAGCATCGAACTGTCGCTGATCGAGCGTGTGGGGCAACGCCTGGACGAATTGATCAAGTCCGAGGGAACATCGGCAATCATTCAAACACTGTTCTGTGACGATGTCATGTCGCGATGGTACACCAACAGTGTGACCTACAACGTCTTCAATAAACTATCGCGTGAAACGATTCGCTTCGTGCTATCGCAAATCGACCGGCCGCTACGGGTCATCGAAGTTGGTGCGGGAACGGGCGGTCTGACGGCAAACTTGCTTGACCTCTTTCCATCTGACAGCACCGACTATGCGTTCACAGATGTCGGTGCATTTTTTCTTAGATCAGGCCGACGACGATTCGCGGACTATTCCTTTGTCAATTTCCGTCGACTGGATTTGGAACAACCTTGTCACGAGCAGGGATTCCAAGTTGGTTCCTGTGATCTGGTGATTGCTAACAATGTGATCCATGACACCAAGAACGTGGCGTTCACGCTCAGGAATCTGGCAGACACCCTTGCACCGGGTGGAATGTTGCTGATGGTCGAATTAACAGATCCACAATCGTGGTGGCACATGTGCTTCGGTTCGCTGGAGGGTTGGTGGCGCTTTAAGTCGGATCCTAGCGACTCGCGAACCGATTTGATGCTGCTCAAACGCGAACAATGGATCAAACGTTTGGACCAATCGGGCTTTGTCGAAACGACTGTGATTTCAGATCAGTTGCCCAGCGACTTTGCAAATCGACTTTTCCTCAGTCAGACCGCCTAAGCACTACTTTCGCCAGATCAGAGTACGCCATCGTGAACCTCGCTGCATCAATTCTTTTCTGGCTACTGATGGGATTAGCCGCAGCCCAGGCGTTGCTCGTTTTTCGGTTCGTGATCGCATTGCTTCGTTGGAAAAGACGGTTAGTCGACGACGTTCAGGCGCCCAATGCGTCCGTGATCCTTTGTCTTCGTGGCGGCGATCCATTTCTGGCCGACTGTATCAAGGGACTTTTGTCGCAGGACTATCCCAATTTCCAGGTGCATGTCGTTGTCGATCACAAAGACGATCCGGCGAATTCAATTCTGCATTCATTATTGCCGAAACATGACTCAGGCGACGTGACGATTCACTATCTCGACCCCTCAGTGGAAACGTGCAGCCTGAAATGCAGTAGCGTCGTCCAAGCCGTTCGTACCTTGGATCGCTCTTGCGAATTTATTGCGCAGTTAGATGCGGACACGGTCCCGCATCGGACATGGCTTCGGGAATTGGCAACCGCATTGGCAGATGACCGCGTGGGTGCGGCATCGGGAAATCGCTGGTACATGCCTCAAAGTGTCACGGTGGGATCGATGGTCCGCTATGTTTGGAATGCAGCTGCTGTTGTGCAAATGCATTCCTACGAAATCGCCTGGGGCGGTACACTTGCCGTGAAGATGCGGGTATTGAGAGAGACAAACTTGTTGGACAAGTGGAGTACCGCGTTTTGCGAAGACACAATGTTGTTCACGTTTTTGCGCAACGAGAATCTGCGGGTCGCGTTCGTCCCTTCGCTGATGATGGTGAATCGAGAGAGCTGTGACCTGGGAGGATTTTTCCGCTGGGTATGTCGACAGTTGCTAACCGCAAAACTCTATCATCCGGCTTGGTTAGCTGTCCTCGGCCACGGAATTATTACGACCGTCGTGCCAGTGTTTACACTTTTGCTGCTAATCGGAGCAGCTCTCGTTGGTAATGCAACTGCCGCCATCTGGCTCTTCGCAGCGCTAGCCTGTTACCAACTGGCGATCACCGTCATTCTGCTACCGATGGAGTATGCGATTCGCAAAATCGTATCGTCGCGCGGCGAGCAAAAGGACTGGATGGGCGTCGGAGGTGTTTGTTTGTTTTTGGCCGCCGTTCCATTGACACAACTTGTGTATGCCGCAGCATTATGGTCAACCTCTCGACTGCGGTCGGTCATTTGGCGAGGCATTCGTTACGATATCGCAGGCCCATGGAATATCAAACGTGGAGCCTATCGCCCCTACCAGTCGAATGCCGAAGACGGTTCGAGCTCAATCTGATCGTCGGCGGATGTCCCAGCCTCGCAATCCTGATTCGATTCAAGGCTAAATTGAATTATAGTCGCACTTAGCCGATTTCCCGAACCGACAACGACTTTGCCATGGACAAAATCGATACAAGTGGACTGACCAAGGCGCAGGCTACGTTGCTGATGCCGCTGTGGTCACGCGCGGTTGAAAGTCGCAACGATCAGCCGTTGGTGCGAGACAACAAGGCACAAGAGATTGTTGGTCGGTTGGATTTTGATTTCAACACGTTTCAAAAACGATCGGTTCCCGCGTTGGACTACAACCTACGTGCCAGCGTGATTGATCAACTATCAACAGAGTTTCTCAGCGCCAACGAGCAATCGACTGTTGTCGAGATTGGGGTTGGATTGGATACCCGATTGGAGCGATTGGACGATGGCCGCACGGTCTGGGTCGAGTTGGACCTTCCCGATGCGATGGCAATGCGGAAGCGTTTCTTTGATCCAGATCGCAGACGGGTGATGATCAGCGGTTCGCTCTTGGACGAAGGATGGTTGGATCAAATCGATCAACATCGCAACGGACCGATTCTATTTATCGCGGAAGGGGTTTTTTACTTTTTCGATGAATCGCAGATTCGTAATTTGCTTTCCCGTTTGGTCGATCGGTTTCCCGGTTCAAGCCTGATATTCGATGCCCAGTCACCGTTCTTCTTGTTCGTCTCCAATATCAGGCATCCGCTCCAGGACTCGAGGCTTCGCTTTAGCCTGGGCAAGGTTGGTCGCATCGAATCCTGGGATCCCAGGCTCACGGTACAGAAATACGTTGGCTTTGGCGACGCGCCGTACTACGACGCGGGCATGCACCGCGTCTCTCCTTTGCGTCGCTGGGGCCGTCGGCTAATTCCCCCCGTCCGGCATCTTTTCAAAATCGTGCAGGTCGGTTGGTGACTCCCATGTTCGTCCTAGCCTGTATCGCACTGGGTCTCTGCATTGTGTTGACGAGCCAATGCGTTGTGGTTGCCGCATTCTTGTGGAAAATGCATCGCAATGTTCGCCCCTTGCCGTCCGAAACTCGCCAAGCCAAAGCGGCAGTTATTCTGGCACTACGCGGTCCCGACCCGTTCTTGGACGTTTGTTTGCGGAGTCTGTTGGCGCAACAGTACGACAACTACACCATTTTTTTGGTGGTCGACAGCGACCGAGATCCCGTTCTCCGGGACATAGAGCGCGCCTTGGGCGACGCGCAAGCTGACGACGTAGTTGTTTCGATCCTGCAGGATCCTTTGCACACTTGCAGCCTCAAGTGCAGCGCGCTGATCCAGGCAGTGCGCAATTTGGACGCGTCTTACGAGGTCGTTGCGTTTCTCGATGGCGATGCGATTCCACATTCGACCTGGCTTCTCGAACTTGTTGCTCCGCTACAAGACCCCAATGTTGGCGTTACCTATGGGAATCGCTGGTACGTGCCAACCACGTTGGGTTGGGGCGACTGGGTGCGGTACTGTTGGAATGTAGGCGCTGTCATCCAAGTCTGGCTCAACGATATCATCTGGGCGGGAAGCATGGCGCTGCGTGTCGACACCATCGATCGGATCGGCTTGCTCGATGCATGGAGCAAGGCATTGTCCGTAGACGCGACTGTACATCGCCAACTGCGTCAACACGACTACCAGATTCGTTTTATTCCGAGCGTCATCATGGTCAATCGCGAGGCGATCTCGCTCCCTCGCTTTCTTGCCTGGGTGCAGCGGCAAATGATTGCGTCCAAATCATGCGGATCCAGTTGGCGGTTGGTTGGGTTCCACGCGATCAATCTGGCAGCGACGCAGCTACTTGCATTGACCGTCGTCCTCGTGGGAATTCTTACCGCCGACTCAGTCGCGGTCGTGCTGGCGGGAGCCGGCTTGGGACTCTATTGGGGTTCGTCACTATTGTCGATTCTGTGCACGGAATGGGAGATGCGACGAATGATATACGTTGGCGGAGAAGTTGTGCGTTGGCCTCGCAGAGCAAGTCTTAAACTGATCCCCGGAATGTTGCTGACTCAGGTTGTTTATCCTTACGCATTGAGTGGTGCTCTTTTTCGCAACCGTATTCAATGGCGCGGCATCGAGTACGACGTTCGCGGCGTGGGCGACGTCGTAATGAGAGACTACCATCCCTATATCGACTCCGCGCAAGCACACGTTTCCGAATCGATCGTCTGAACTTCAACGACTGACCCATTGAATGAACGTTTTGATTCTTGGTGCAAGCGGCTATCTTGGTGGACATGTCACCGAAGCATTGCTGGCATCTGGACATCATGTCACGGCCGGTATTCGATCCACAGCCGATTTGAATTTTCGCAGTGATAACATACGGCTTTTGCGCGGAGATATCTGCGATGCAGATTTCGTTCACACGGCGCTCGCTGGCCAGGATGCGGTAATTTTTTCGGCGGGACAGACCTGGTCGCCGGGTGTTGCAGCAAGCCAATACACGATTGGAAATGTGGATATCACAAAGTCATTCTTCGCTGCTACGAGATCGCGGCGTCGACTCCGTATCGTCTTCACATCTTCGTTGTCCACCATAGGCGGGACACGCGACGCGATTGTTTGCACTGAGTCGCCCAATCATGTCGACGTTTGTCAGCCTCGATTGAATCCCTACGACGTGGCCAAAATCGAATGCGAACGTATTGCGGCCCAAGCCGCAGACGACGGCCAGGATGTTGTTATCCTGAATCCCGGTCTCATGATCGGACCGGGAGCCAGCTGCGGGAGCAAGCTGCCTCCGCCCTTTATTGCTCTCTGGGTAATGCAAGGTAAATGTCCGTTCTTGGTGGATTCGCTGACCACTTTTTGCGATGTGCGAGACGTGGCGATTTCACACGTTGCTGCGCTCAGGCGCGGCGCTAGCGGTAACCGCTACATCCTTGGCGGTCACAATATCAATCGCTCCGAATTCTATCGGTGTTTGGCTGAATTGAGCGGCACGCGCTGCCCTCGAACGATCCCCAATGCCTTGTTGACGGGCTTAGCTTTCTTGACCGATAGCTTGCAGTGGTTGTCACGTGGTCAGCTAATAAGCCCTCTCGATCGACGCTTTGCCAAGTCCCAAAGTCTTCACTATTGCGGCGACTCTTCAAAAGCGATGACCGCGTTGGCTTACACCAGCCGACCGCTGCAACAGTCAATGCTCGACATGCTTCGTCAGGAAGTGGAACTTCGGAGATTGCCGCCTCGTTTCGACTACCTGCGTCAAATGAATATGGATAATCACCGCGAAATGCTTTTGTTGAGACAATTGGCATGCGCTAGCGCAAACTCTAACTGGCTGCTACCCAGACTTTCGCAATTGCTGGAGGCGTGTCAGACCAACACAGTACTGCGTGAAGCACTAGCGGCGTTGTCCGACTCAAGCCACTTCAATGTTCGGCGAGCCCGCTTTCAATGGCCACGGCGAGTGTGTTCCGTCGAGCATAAGCGACTGCAGTTGTTCCTGGAGTACGTCTTCTTTTCATCGGATCAGTTTCTTGGGGAAGTGTTGTGACTGACGAGTCGGTACCCACGCAGCAGTGCGAAATCTGCATCGTCGGCACTGGGGCGGCTGGCGGAATCTTAGCCTATCGCCTTGCATCGGCCGGTAGACACGTAGTCTCTCTCGAACAAGGCGGTCCGATAGACAATGATTACTTTACCAACGACCGCAGCGCCGAATCACTTCCGAAATTTGGACTGTGCCCCGAGATGAAATGGCCGATGCCGGCAAGTGAAGGGTATTTGTACGCAAACCATCAGGCGTCTCGGCTGTATGCCAAAGCAGACACATCGGCGACAACAGCCTCCTCGGAAGAGAGGTTCGTCAATCGGCAAATTTTTCGCCTCAACGGCAAGTTAAATTTGTGGAATGCCGTTGCCTTGCGGATGTCACCGCGTGATTTTCGCGGTCGCGACCATGGGGATTCCGATACCAATTGGGCCATCGGTTACGACGACCTGGAGCATCATTATTCTTCGGTAGAGCAGCTCATTGGCGTCTGTGGAACCACCGAGCATCTCGACGTGCTTCCCGATGGCAAGTTCATTCCGCCGCTACCACTGCGCCCCGCCGACGAATGGGTAATGAAATCGCTTCGAAAAATTCGCGGCGATCGAATTCAGGCAATTCCAACGCGCAAAGCGGTCGAGACTCGTTTGGAGAAATCTCACCACTGTCGTTCTTGCGGTGAATGCGTATTTGGTTGCCGCTATGGCAGTACCTATAAATTCTCGAGCCATCTCTTGCCGCAGATTCAGCAACGATCGAATTTCCATATTCGCTATCACTGCAAAGTCAGCCGCTTGCTACGCGAGCCAGAGACCAGTCGAATCCGCATTGTTGATTGCATCGATACGCGGACGGGTCAGAAATTCCGCATCGAGCCTCGGATTGTGATTTTGGCGACTGGCGCTCTGGAGACACCTCGGATTTTGTTTAACTCCGGTGATGCAGTTTTTCCCAGTGGACTCGCAAACCGGTCCGGTCTATTGGGATGCTATTTGCAAGACAAAGTTCGCGCTATGGTTGCCGCGCCGCTATTACGTCGGTTCGGCGATCGAACGCCTTATGCTGCCGACTGTGGCGACCACCTCTTGATACCACGTTTCGCGCTGAACCGTAATGACATTCGCGGCGGGTTCCAAGCACAAGTCTGTCACGTTCTCCCTCGCCACCCATACTATGTTGAAGGCCTCATGCCCTTCCCGTCGTGGACCCGCAAGTGGCTTGCCAAGCGTCTGTTCCGGACGTTCGTCGCGCTATTATTTTTGGGAAAACCCGAGGCGCAGAAAAGCAATCGCGTTGTTGTGAGTCCGGAACGAGACCGGTACGGTGTACCGAAACTGGACGTTCAGTACCGTTTTTCCCAGAACGATCTCCGCATGCGCGCAGAGATGGTTTATTGCGGCAAGAAAATCATACGCAAGTGCTCGGGCGTTCTCACGAATGTTTTTGACGATGATTTACCAGGCTCAACGATTCACTATGCGGGAACATGCCGATTAGCCGCGAAACCAAGTAATGGTGTTGTCGACATAAATCTGCGATCCTTTGACCATCCCAATCTCTATTTGTGTGACGGCAGCGTGATGCCCGAGATGTCAGAAAAGAATCTCACGCTCACGATCATGGCTCTGGCGGACCGTCTGGCGTCGCGACTGCTTACCGATGAGTAACCTTGTTCCGCCAATGTATCCGCGATCATGGAACTGGATGCGGGCAATCGCTCGGATGGCAAAGGAAGCGTCTACTCACACGGCGTCAATGGACGCCGTGCTCGCGAATGAGTGAAGCTCATCACGGCGTCGACGTGACGCGCCGTCGAACCGGTCGCCGTGGTGAGACACGGGATGCAGGATTTTTGTTGCGCCGTTTCCCCCATCGGTCTTGCTCGCCGTAACGCATGTATTGATGGAGCATTGACTCATCAATGACTGGACACGGCAAATGCCCTGCGTATTTCATTAAATTTGTACGGTCAAAAACCGGGTCAGTCGACTTGTAGTTTTCATACAACCCGATACTCGGTAAGAACTCCGCTTCGAAACGGTTATAGGTCGATGGATCAATAGGTTCGCTACCGACGTACTGGACGCCCGTAGAATGAAAGTAGCTGTAACCGGCATCAATAATTTCACGCGGCGTCAAACATTTTTCCGGCGACAAATTATAGGTTCTACCGTGGGCTTGTGGCGTTTGAATTAAATGGGTGATCACTTCGGATACCCAATCGACAGGAACGACATTGCGTTTTTCCATTCCCGTCATGGGAAGCCGAATCGGCGTGAATCGCCGACCGTTTGCATCCAATTCTTGCTTGGGGACTAAAAGCGACATTAGTCGCAGGTACAGGTACAGCCCGTGGTAAGTATTCGTGTAACCGGTCTTGGAATCCCCGGAGATGACGGCTGGTCGATAGACCGTCAATTCATCAATAAAACTTGCCTCACGGACAAGTGTTTCGGCCTCTAACTTTGTGCGTTCGTAATCATTACGAAAATCTTGCCCAACATCCAATTCGTCTTCGCGTGCAATATCGGTTCGCAATCCACATACATAAGCGGTCGAAATATAGTGCATTTCGCGAATATTGGATTCGCGGCAAATCTCTAACACATTGCGGGTGCCGTCGACGTTGCTGCGATAGGGCTCACCATCCGTGTTGGTGCGAAACGCCAGCGAAGCAGCGCTATGAATCATCGTCGAACAATTCTCCGCGATCCAATTTCTAGACTCGCCTTCGAGCCCCAAGCCTTCCTTGCAGATGTCGCCTTGAATACAAACCGGTCGAGAATGTTTATCCCCGACAAATGGGTCCCACATTCGCATGATGTCTTCGACACGTTCAACTGCACTCTGTTTGCGAGACGCGCGAACCAACACCGCGACTTTTCTGTTCGCCAACAGCAGGTCACGAAGTAGATAGCGGCCGAGCAATCCCGTCGAGCCGGTCAGAAGCACGAAGTCTTGCACGGCAGTGACCTTGTTACATGGATGCTAATCAATGATTTATTTCAGCTGAGTTCCTCCATCCTACTTGGAGCATGCCAGTATTTCAAACTTACACTCACGATATACCAATACGTATGTTCAGCATGTTTGACGCGTCCAGCGTTCCAATCCCAATTCCGTCCACCGCGATCTCAGCCTGAAATGTACCGAGATTTAGCAGCTACGGACTACGCTCGTCGAGACTGTTTTGCAACGCTCACCTGTTCGGTGGCGAACGGTTCGTCTCATCCCTCGCTTGGTTCCGGTTTGCCGGCATCTACGTGTTCGGCGTACTCGATATCGTGTCTCCGTAGATCGGGAATCGCGGATCAATTCAAGCAGCCCTCAAACGCGAACATATCCCAGCGATTCTGCTGGCACCGAAACTGATTCATTACCTCAACCATCACGATCCAACATTGCACCGGCATATCGCCCGCTGAGGGCCGACCACAAGTGCGACGTGAATGACACACAACAAAACGCTCCACACGCAAACGGGTGCGATTTTTCGGCCCTGTGGTTTGTCACACGCGACCGAGGCTGGTTCGATACGCGCAGCCATTCGCAATCAACGCAATTCCACTCCTTGTGGTCAACATACAATCAGACGGCATCGCACAACGGTACCAAGTCCCGCAGCAGATACTTAGCAAAGCAGTAAAATAGTCACGTAAGTTCGATGCCACCGACCAAGCAATGCATCCGACCACAGGATTTAGTTTGCTTGATTGACCGGTAGGGTGTGATGCACATGGAAATCGACCAATCGTGACTAGGGTTGGTATTGTATTTCTGGTGGCGAATACACGGTCGCGATCGCCTGACGATCGCGACCACGTGGCTGCGCATCCGCCTAGTGGCGAAATCGATACGATCGATAATGCATCTGGTGGCGATCGAA
>JABDKS010000686.1 GCA_013002105.1 Pirellulaceae bacterium
CGACTTGGCAAAAACTGGTCAGCCGCGGCGGTAAGTCTCGCATGGCAGACCAAGCACGATACAAACTGGCGCAACTGGCCAGCAACAGTGGCGATCACGATACCGCAGTCAAACTTTACAGCGAAATCATCGATTCCAAATCCGATCCCGGATTATTGCCATACGCCCTGTATGGGCAGGGCTGGGCGTTGATGCAAAGCGAAAAGCACGAACAGGCCGTCGAGCCACTCAACCAGGTCCTCAAAGATTTCAAGTCTCACGCGGTCGCCGACGACGCTTTGTTGGCCCGCGGAATCACGCTGCGTCATCTGGGTCAATTCGACAACGCACGGATCGATTTAGGTGATTACCTGGACCTAAAACCAAAGGGCACGAATCTCGGACATGCGTTGTATGAAATGGCTCTGATCGACCAAAAACAAAAACAACCCGGCAAGGCTGCCGAGCGATTGCAGCAGCTTGTTAGAGACGTTCCGAAGTATCCCACGATGGACAAAGTGCTCTACGAACTAGGCTGGTCGCTACGTGAATCGGGGAACGATCAAGAGGCCGAGAAGCGATTCACCGAACTGGTGCGTCGCTATCCCAACGCCAGTGTCGCGGGCGAAGCCGCCTACTTTGTCGGGCAAAAAAAATACGCTGCCAAGGATTGGAAGGAAGCTGCGACGCAGTTCCAGGTTGCAGCGAATAAATCCAGCGATGCAGATCTGAGTGAAAAAGCTCACTACCGTCTGGGTTGGTCACATTTCAAATCCGGGGACTACCAAAACGCACAAAAAGCATTCAGCCAGCAGGCTCAAAAACATCCCAATGGCAAGTTGTCGCTCGACGCAGTGATGATGGTGGGCGAATGCCATTTCAAAGTCGGAAGCTTTCAAGATGCATTGGCGGCTTTTACCACCGCGCGCAAACGGATCGAATCATCCAACGAGAACGCCAAGACCGTGCGTGACGACGCCGAACGTCAAGTCCGCGAACTGGTGCTATTGCACGGTGGCCAAAGTGCCGCGCAATTGAAAAAGTGGGACGAGGCCATTTCCTGGTACGACGAACTGAAAGAACGATTTCCCGCAACCGAATACCTACCGCAGTTGTTCTACGAGACGGGATTCGCCTATCAGCAAAAAAACGATTCGGATCGTGCGTTGAAATTCTTTTCCGAAGTCGCGAACAACTATCGAAACGAGATCGCCGCGAGAGCCCGGTTCATGATGGGCGAGATTTATTTTGGCAACAAAGAATTCGACAAGGCGATCCCCGAATTCCAACGAGTGATGTTCGGCTTTGGTGCCGAAAAAGCTCCTGACGTCATCAAGAACTGGCAAGCCAAGAGCGGATTCGAGGCGGGACGATGCAGCGAACAATTGATGCAACGAGCAAAGTCTGACAATGGACGGCAAAAATCGCGTGAGATCGCCGGCAAATTCTTTCAGTACGTGATCGACAAACATCCCGACCACGAATTGGCACCGAAAGCAAACGATCGCCTGGAGAAATTAAAGTAATCGTGCCGAACCTTACAAAAAACTCATCGCGACGATTCGGACTGCTGGCTTTCCTGGCAGTACTGTTCGTCTTTCAATCGCTATACGCAACGTACGTGTATGCGCAAGAAGACGCGCAAAACATCAATGCTGCGGACATCCAAGCGATCATGAATGACGAAGGTGATGTGCTGCCGTCGACCGAAGCCATCGAGCCCACCGGAATCGACCTGCTTTCACTGGTCGCCAGTGGCGGAAAATTCATGATTCCGATCGGATTGATGAGCCTGCTGGTCGTGACGCTGGCGGTGGAACGAACGTTGACACTGCGTGAATCAAAAATCTTGCCGCGGAAACTGGATGACGAACTGGAGAATCAGGCCGAATCGATTCGCACGTTTAATCCCAGCGAAGCCTATCAAGTTTGTTTGGAGAATCCGTCGCCCGCCGCACGCGTGATCGGCGCGATGCTGCTGCGTACCGGCCAACCATTGGGCGAAATCGAGCGAACGGCATCCGAAACCGTGCAACGCGAAGTCGACCAATATTCATCGCCGATCCGTTGGCTGAATTTGGCTGCCGCCGCGACACCGCTAATGGGTTTGCTCGGTACGGTCTGGGGAATGATCGTTGCCTTCCATGAATCGACCACGCTGACGGCCGATCGCAGTCGCAGCGAACAACTCTCCGAAGGCATCTATACCGCGTTGGTGACCACGCTGGCTGGATTGATCGTGGCGATTCCTGCCGCCATCCTGGCGCAGTATCTGGAGAACCGCGTCATCCGATTGTTTCATATGATCGAACAACTGGCTTTTGACATCGCACCCGGATTGACGCGTTTTGCTGGACGACGTCGCTTGGATGTCGACGGAACGATGCACCCGATGGAGTCCCCGCCGGCGTCTCAGGTTGCAATCGATAGCCCAACACCGCCTCCCCCACCACCACCACCGCGTCCGGAAAAGAAAAATCGCGGTGGAGCCAAAGCGGGGTAGATCATGGCAATCGAAATCAAACGATCCACCGCCGCTAGTACGCTGAGCCTGACACCTTTAATCGACGTCGTCTTTTTGCTGCTGATATTCTTTTTAGTTACCAGCGAGTTCGAGGAAGAAGAGCGACGACTGAAGATCGTTTTGCCCGAGGCGACCAGTGCCGTTCCGATGACCGGAAAACCTCGCGAAATCATCATCGACATCGACGAAGAAGGCCTGATCTACCTTCGTGGACAGACCACCGACTTGGGTGAATTGGAACAACTGCTGCGAGCCTCGGTGGCCAACAACCCGACCAATCAAACCGCTGTGATTCGTGCGGATAAAGCCACCGCTTTTCAACCGGTCGTCAGCGTCATGGATATCTGCAATCGAACCGGGATCAGCGACTACAGTGTGACAACCCAAGAAGCCCCCCAGGAGTGATCGGCTTTCAAAAGAAATCGCCCCTCAACAATCATCATTACCCAACCCTGTTTAAATTACTGACCAAGAAAACCTAGTCTGACACACCTGCTTGCATTGAATCGACTTTCTTCCGTTCCCGTCAAAACTCTTAACGATCACCTTCCAACCCATCATCGTTCTTGACACATCGACGACACATCCGCCGCGTTCCCGATGACACACCGGTCGAATCGACCCGCATGTGGCCGCTGGATGTCTCGCTGCTGGCCTTGTCCAGTTTGGTGCTTTACCTGATCGTCACCAAGCTGCGATTTGATGATCCCCGCTGGCTATTCAACGCGTGGACTTACGCGGTCGCAGTACCGGTTTTGGCATTCGTTCTGGCGATGGTGTTACGACTGATCGCATCGCGTTTTATCCAAAAATCCATTCAACTCGGCTTCCTTTTCAGTGTTTGTTTGCACCTGCTGTTGCTGATCCTCGCAATCAACGTCGTGATCTTCACCACGTATTTGCCGCAAGCCACCAAAGGTGACAAGCCGGAACGGTCTCAAGTCCGACGGACGGTCCCCGAGCACGTTTTCCAAACGCCACGAGAAACGGCCGAAACGCCTGATTGGTCGCGTCCGGTCGAAGCACGCACGGCATCACGCGTAATTCCACGCGAGCAACGGCAACTGCCTCCGGTGGAACGAACCGAACCAAGATTGGAGATGCCAAGACCTCGCGAAGTGGAACCCCAGCAACCGATCAAGAAAATGTTGATCCAGCGGGAGCAATTCACACCGTCCACACCGATGCCTGCCGACGCGCCCAGCAAATTGGCACGACGCGAAAGTCAACAGAATCAGCCCAGTCCGACTTCACAACCGATTGAAATTCCGCAGCAAAACATGCAAGCGTCCAAGAGTGCGGATAGCTCGCCGTTGGAGCGGCAGATATCGCCGGAGCAACCGCGGCGATCCGCCTCGCGTCGTGCACCGTCGCTGCCTCAAATGACCGCTTTGGCACCCAGTTTGTCGCAGCAAAACATTCAATCCGCTCCGGCAGCGGCCGCACGAAATCGCAGTGATTCCTTGCCGATGGTCGGTGACGCGGGAGTGGCACGACAACAACGACAACGATCGCGGCAAAGCCAAGTACGCCCCGCGGGCGCAGCGCCCACGCCGCCGACCATGGCAGTCGCCAGAGAAACGCCCGACGCCAGCAACGTGATTTCACGTGTGCAGACTCCGTTGAATCGGACCGGCGAGACTTCCGGTGCCCAACTCACTGCAGGCCAGACGCCCAGCATCTCGACCGACATGACGGCTGAGAGCGCGACCGGCGGTGCTGAGTATTCACGCAGTGATCTGTCGGCACTCGCTGGCACACCCGATGTCCAGGCCGGTGACTCACCCCGATCGCCGGGCCGATCCAGCCGCGTCGATCGCGGACAAGGTTTCTCGCCAGCGGGTGCGCCGACATCCGCCGATGCGATGGCGGTTTCGTCCACCGGGACCACGGGTACGTCCACGTCCGATGCGTTGGACGATCGGATGGGAATCATGGACATCATTCGTGCCGAAAATGCAGCGGGGCAGGGCGGTGCGGATTCACCAACGCTAGCGGCATCGGGCGCGCCGGGCATGGCACTGGATGTATTGGCCGAAACCGGACCGGTCGGATTAGCAGAAATGATCAGCCCAACCGCGGGTGTAACGACTAGCGACGACCAGCCCGAAATCGCCGCCTTTGAAATCAGCCGCGCCGAGCGACCTCGTCGCAACGTCGGCGGGCCGGCAACGCCGGCCGGTGCCAAGGTCGCCGCCGTGGAATCATTCAGTCGTCGAGTGATGCGGACCAAAGGTGGTCCGGCTGCACCGACGGCCGGATTTGCCGGGCCCGCGACCGAAGAAGCGATTGAGTTGGGACTCGTCTATTTGGCCAGCACGCAAAACGAAGATGGCAGTTGGTCGCTGCAGGGACATGGTGATGATGTCGTGCTGCAAACCGACACCGCAGCGACGGGACTTTGCCTGTTGGCGTTCCAAGGTGCTGGTTATACGCACCTCCAACATCAGCATGCCGATACGGTTTCCCGCGCGCTTAAATTCCTGATCGACAATCAGCGTACCAACGGCAATCTGTATCGTAGCGAGAATGAATTGAGTGATCGCAATGTGGCACTTTATAGTCACGGCATTGCGGCCCTTGCGATGAGCGAAGCCTATGGGATGACTCAAGATCGACAATTGCGCGGACCGGCGCAGGCTGCGTTGAAATACATCGTCGCGACCCAACATCGCCAGCGGGGCGGTTGGCGATACGCGCCGCAAGTCAGTAGCGACACAAGTGTGACCGGTTGGATGATGATGTCGCTCAAGAGCGGCGAACTTTCCGGACTGGAAGTGCCTCAAAGCGCCTATGACGGAATTGATACTTGGCTGGACCTGTCACAACAAAGTGCCGAGCGACCAGATCGATACCGGTACAACCCCTATGCCCCCGATACACCCGAGCAGCGCCACGGCAAACAGCCGACACCTACGATGACGGCCGTTGGTATGTTGATGCGAATGTATTCTGGATGGCGTCGCGACAACGAAGCGATGCAGTCGGCCGCCGATTACTTATTGGAATACCCCCCGCAGTTGGGCACGCCGCGTTTACCAAAACGTGATGCCTATTATTGGTATTACGCCACGCAGGTGATGTTCCACATGGGCGGCGAACATTGGGAACAATGGAATCGATACCTGAACCCATTGTTGCTGCGTGGGCAGGTCAAAGAGGGGCCGCAAGCCGGCAGTTGGGATCCGCGTGCACCTGTACCCGATCGGTGGAGCCCCCATGCTGGACGTTTGTACGTTACAACCATGAATCTGCTTAATTTAGAAGTGTATTACCGGCATTTGCCGATTTACGAAGAGACCGCGGAATAGGCTGTCTGTGCCGACGCTTCTGATCCCGCCGCCGGCCCGCCACCCACCGGCGTGTGTTTCCAGTGGTTTTTTCGTTTGAGTCTTTCTCCGTCGCGCGGACGTGGTAACCTGTTCACCCCCAATGTTTCCACGCAATGCCTCCCCCAATCACACGGTTTTGCACCCCAATCCCTCACGAAACGTAGATTAAAGATCACCCATGACGCGGATCTTAGTTGCTGAAGACAGCCCCACCCAGGCGTTTCAGATTCAAACCAAGCTGGTAGACGAAGGTTACGAAGTGCAGATGGCCGGCGACGGGCAGCAAGCACTTGAGATGGTGCCAAAGTTTTGGCCGCATTTGATTCTCACCGATATGGAAATGCCGGTGATGCCGGGCCTGGAGTTGGTCGAAATTTGCACGACCCAATACCCGGCCATTCCAATCATCCTGATCACGGCCAAGGGCAGCGATACGACGGCAGTCGAAGCGCTCGAACGTGGTGCCGCTGCGTATCTGCCCAAGTCGCTATTGGACGAAAAGCTTTTCGCTACGATCGATGAAGTCTTGGATGTAATGGAAGCTGACAACAGCTATGCCCAGCTGATTCAGTCGATGGACTACAACGAATTTCGATTTACGCTTGAAAACAAAGAAGAACTGATTCGCCCCTTGGTCGAGTTGGTACAGCAGATGGCTGGCGGACTGGACCTCTGTGACGATACCGGTCGCGTGCGGCTGGGGATGGCCGTCGATCACGCTCTACGCAACGCGCTGCTCCATGGCAATCTGCAGTTGTCGCCCGAAGAGATCGAAGCCGATGGCGAACTGATCGTCAGTGGCGAGCCAACGTTGGTCGAACGTCGCCGCGCGGAACCAGAGTTTTGTGACCGACGAATTCATGTGACTGCTAAGTTGAGCCCAGAGCGGGCGGAGATCACCGTCCGCGACGATGGCAACGGGTTTGATCACAGCAGCTTGCCCGATCCCAAAGAAGAATTGGCCGATGACACCGGCCGTGGACTGGTTCTGATTCGATCGATGATGGACGAAGTGCAATTCAACGATCAGGGCAACGAAATCACAATGCTAAAATATCGCGATGCGGAAGCCTAATTGGCTCCATCGGCATAGTCTATGCATCGCTCGTGATGCATCACGTGAGGCATCGTTGATCCTGACAACGATGCCTATTTTGATTGCAATGCCAAGCCGACAATCACGGCACGATGATCTGAACCAACATCCGTTGCGACGTGGTGCGAAACACACTGCAGATCACCACTGATCAAGACATGGTCCAGTATCAACCCCATCGCAAAATGCGACTTGGCATACCAGGTTGGCGTCAGGCCGTAACCGCGTCCGGCGCGTGAAAGTCCGGTAACCGATTCCAGATCATCAAAATGCGGCGACCAGGGCGTTACGTTCAAATCACCGAGCACCATCGTGGGCAAGCCGCCGGGGCTGTTTTGTTCGTCGGCAACGCGGGCAGCGAGTTGCTGAAGATGATCATTTCTCCGCTGGAATCCGTTGCGGCCCATTGGCGGCAACGGATGTGTCGCAAACAGTCGATACTGCTGTCCATCTTTGGTGATCGTCGCGGCGATCGATTCGATCCCCGGCACATTCAGTTCAAACCGTTCTGCATCGGACATGGGGTGACGACTGTACAGGGCGATTCCGAAATTACTGGAATCTTTTGGCACGACCAGCCGGTGCGGAAACACGCTCTCCAATTCGCGCTGCAAGAGTTCTGCCAGCGCATGGTTCAATTCCAGTACGGCCACGACATCCGCCCGCGCGTCCGCAATCTGTCGGACCGTCAGTTCGTGCTGTTGATTCGTAGTCAGTACATTAGTCACCATGACGACTAAGTCCGATTCACTCGCACCATCCGATCGTCCCATCCAAGCCGGCGCGATCCAGGTCAGATGCACGAATAACAACATTAGCTCCAAAATTAGAAACCTCCATCGTTTCACGATGACCGTGATAACAATAGTAATGACCAATGCGATCACTTGCTGAACACGCAAGTTCGCGCACAAATCAGCCAACCAATTGACTCGCGCAAACAATCCAAAAACCGCTGTGAGCACTAAGATGCAGATCACCACCGATGTAGCAGCCCAAACTCGCGCCAGCATCCACTGTGCGCCAAGGTGCGATACCGATGGCTCGCAACCAGCACCCTCTGCATCGCGTCCCTCACTGATAGATTCGCTGGTCAATTTATTTGTCTCATTATTTATCACAGACGGTCAACTTGAATTCCGCCGACAGCAACCCATCACTGCCACCCAACGGCACTTTAGCATGTTCCGGTCTGCCACCACCACAACGCTCGTCTGGATGCTGGCTTGCTGCGCTTTCGCAATCCAACCTCCTACGGCACGGGCGCAAGCGAGTTCGCTGGAAGCCGCGTTACCCTTGGTTCGGCAATCCGGCGACGAACGCGCGCTGACAAACATGCTGATCGGTGCTGCGATGCAGCACATGCAGGCCGGTAGAACCGACCAGGCGGCCGAGCGAATTGACGAAGCGATCACACTGTGTCGCAAGACGGCAAACAATAGCGAATTGAAAACGGCGTTATTGGTTGCGACTCAATTGTTAAACAAGATGGATGACGATGCCGCCAGATTTTTTCTGACGGGGTTGTTAAAGGAGGAATCCGACCATCCCGAGATCGAAATCGTTGTCCTAAAAGCGATCGGTGATGCACTGCTGCAGTCGGGCAACCTGGTTCCGGCGCTCCAGGCAATGCACCAGCACTGCACCAAAATCGCCGAAGTGGACCCGCTCAGCGACGCTGAAGCGACGGCGCTGCACGCATATGGCAGAACCTGCCTGCAAGCAAAGATGTTTGATCTTGGATTGCCGGCTTTAGAAAAAGCAAAACAGATCGCTGACAAAACCGGTAACACTCGATTGGCTGGACTGTGCCAAGCGTCCATCGGTAATACGTGCTTGCGCACCGGCGAATTGGAAACCGCAAGAGACCTATTCGCCGCCCAACTGATCTCGGCGCGAAAAAACGGGGACGAAATCGCCGAAAGCCAGGGCCGCGCCAGCTTGATGACGGCGTTTATCATGATGGGCGACAATCAAGGTGCGACAAAACTCCTTGAGAACACCCTCGCCGATTTAAAAGGGATCGACCGAGGCACGATGCAAGGCTTCGGGGCGGCGATTGCGGCGGCGCAGGGCGACTGTGTGACCGCTGCAACGCTGGCCAATCAGAGTATCGAGTCCAAGCTGTCTGTTTATCCCGCGGCGATGCGATCGAGCACCGGTGGCATGCTGATCGCATCCGATGCGCTGGCACTGGCCCATTACGAATTACAAAACGGCAACTGGGACGAAGCCTCCAAAGCGGTTGAGCAGAGTGAAGACGGCTACGCGAAATTGGAAGCCGGATACCGAGCCGCGGCAAATTTGGGCGCCGTGTCACAGGACGCATCGCTGGCCGCGTTGTCTTTCGCCGCAGCAGGTATCAGCAACGTTCGCCAACAGATTCTCGTTCAGCGAAAACAGTTCGACCAAGCGTTGCTCGAGAGCGAGCGTGGACGGGGACAGGTGCAGGCAAAAGCAATGCGTGCAACCTTCAACGCACAAATCGACGATCTGAGTGAGCCGCAATCGATCCAGGCCATTCGCGAGTTGGCAGCCAAACAAAATGTTACGTTTGTTGAATACTCGCTCATTCATTCTTTGGACCCGATGACGCGGGAACTGTTGCCACGCGACAGCAAGGACCGGTTGCCCAACGCGTTGTACGTGTGGGTCGTGCCACCCACAGGCGATGTGGTCTTCCGCTCGATTCCATTGGATCGCAGCTTGCCGAAAATGGTCGATGAATTTCGCCTTGCGATCCTGCCTCCCAAATCAACCGCAAAAAAATCCGCGTCGAACGAGCCGCCCGTTGACAGCGACGCGGGGCAGGAGTCATCGTCCCCTGCGCCGCCAGCGAGAACCGTTGCCCAAACGGGAAGCGACCTTTATGACGTGCTGATCGCCCCGATTCAGTCAGCCCTCCCCAAAGACCCGGAGATGGAGGTCGTAGTGATCCCGCAAGGTGAATTGTATGCCGTGCCGTTCATTGCGATTCCTACGAGCGATGGAAAGGACTTGATCGATCACCACACGTTGACGACTGCCGCGTCGATCGAACTGTATCGTTTGAGCGTCCAGTGCCATCGACCGGCAACGGAATTTGCCAAGGAACAAATATTGATCGTGGGCAATCCCGACATGCCTGCGAGTTTGTATCGCCCGGATAAACCGGCGGAAAAACTGAGTCCGTTGCCCGGTGCGGAACGTGAAGCAAAGCGAATCGCCGAGATGTTTGGTATCGAGCCAATCGTCGGCAAACAGGCGACCGAAACGCTTGTGAAGGATCGCATGAACACGGCACGAGTGATTCACCTGGCGTCCCACGGTTCGTTGGAAGCCGAGAATATCTTTAGCCGGAGCTACCTTTCTGCGATCGCGCTAACACCGTCGGAGGACGACGACGGCTTTTTGACAGTTCGCGAAATCATGCGAATGAAATTGGATGCGGAATTGGTCATTTTGAGTGCCTGTAATTCCGGTATGGGACACGTCACCGGGGAGGGCGTCGTCGGCCTCTCGCGTGCCTACCTTACCGCGGGCGTACCGACGGTGGTCGTGTCGTTGTGGCCCGTTTCCGATCAAGCCACCGAAACATTGATGGTGACATTCTACAAAGCACTGGGCCAGGGCAAATCCAAGGCGGCGGCGCTCCGCATTGCTAATCTTGTAAACCGACATCATTTTAAGAATCCGAAACTGTGGGCACCGTTCACGCTGTACGGCATCGGCAAGTAAACCGGTGCGGCCAACCTGTGCGGCCAACGCGAACCGTGAATGATCCATGATGAATCAATCGATTCGACGACATCGAAAAACATAGTGAACCCAATGATAGACCCGCCGAAAGTTCTTTTTGCGATCGTCCTGTTGTTCATCGGTATCTGCACGCAAAACGCCAACGTTCACGCGCAAACCAAACAGACCGCATCCAAGAGCGTCTCGCTTTACTTTCCCACGACGGATACGTGGCAAACGATCTCGCCCGAACAAGTCAACTGGGACGCTGAGGCGTTGACCAGCGCGTTGGATTTTGCCATGCAGCGACGATCCACCAGCGTTGTGGTGTTGTATCGCGGCCGGATCATCGGCCAGCGACATCAGACACTCCAGCCAGATTCGGTCCGGCATCGTGCCATGGTCCACGGTAAGACAAGTCAAGGACATGTGATCGAAGATGTCGCGTCGGTACAAAAGAGCGTAGTGAGCCTCTTGGTGGGAATTGCCGTCGACAAAGGTCTCGTACAGTTGGATGATTCAGTCGCCGAGCACTTGGGCGGGGGTTGGTCAAAAGCGACGGCAAAACAGGAAGCAGACATTACCCTGCGTCACCTGTTGACGATGACCAGCGGGTTATCGACTCGACTGCGTTACATCGCGCCTCCGGGAACCCAATGGCAGTACAACACAAACGCGTACGCCCGCGCATTGCGCGTCGTCGAAGCAGCATCCAATTTGTCAGCCAGCGAACTAACACAGCGTTGGCTGACCGGGCCGATCGGAATGTCCGATTCCGCTTGGATCGAGCGACCCTGGATGGAGAACCAAAACATCGATGCCAATCAACTTGGATTCGCGACATCTGCCCACGACTTGGCACGGATCGGATTGCTGGTTCTGGCCAATGGAACCTGGGATCAAACCGAAATTGTCACGAACAAAGCCTATTTGCGGGCCAGTGTGTCACCCTCTCAAAAGCTGAACCCATCCTATGGATACCTTTGGTGGCTGGGCGGACAATCGCACGCGATCCGCGCCGGCAAGCGGGTCGCTGGATCGTTGATTCCAAATGCGCCGGACGATCTGATTGCCGCGCAGGGTGCGTTGGGGCGAAAATGTTACATCGTGCCATCACGTCAATTGGTCGTTACACGACTCGGTGACAATCCCAACGAACGTGGCGATGTGGCGTTCGACAACGAATTCTGGCGTCGATTGATGCTGGCCATGCCAGAAACCCTGCGGATCGAACCATCAACGGGCACCCAACAATGACCGCGCAACAGAGCGATGGTAGCGTGGATCGGCCCGAACGGTCCGATTCCGACTCCGCCTCCGATCCGGAGCAACTGAGACGAGGCGAGCTTCTCGTGGTCTGGGGATTGATTTCCGGAATCGCCGCGTTGGTATTGTGTCTTGTTGCCGGATACGTCTCGTATCGGCTCAGTCGCAAAGCTCATATTGAATCTATCTCGCGGTACAACCGTGTCGTATCCCAACAACTTGTGCAAAGCTTGCGTCAGGCGGGAAAGCGCGCAAGCACACCCCTGACGACCAAATGGATCATGGAACGCTGGAACGAGCTACCGCGCAGCGATTCCAGTGTTTACATGTGCTTAATCGATCGGGACGGAAAATTGGCGGCGCATTCACTCCAGCCCGACAAAGCTGGATCGGATGTGTCAGGTATCCGCCTGACTGATTCATCGGGCAAATCGCAGACAATACCCGACCTGTTGAATGCGAAAACGGATTGGGTCGGTGAAAACACAAATCTGCGAGGCAAAAGACAGATTGCCGCGTACACCTACAGTGACGAATTGGAAGGCCTTGTCGTCATTCACACACCTGCGGAGACCTACGAAGCGGATATTCGTTCCGCCGCGATGCCTTGGATGTTCGGATTCGGTATCGCGACACTCGGACTTGTACCCGCCTGCGTTATTTTCACCTCGCTTGCGTTTCGCTTCTATCACAAAACGACCCGCGAGGCGCAACGTCATCTGAAGGATCAATTCGTTGAACTGGAGCAGTTTTATCGTGCCGCACCAGTGGGACTTTGTCTGGTGGACACGCAACTTAGATTCCTCCGCCTGAACGAAACCATGGCGATGATCACCGGAATACCGATAGAAAACCATGTCGGCAAAACAATCGATGAGATCTCGCCTGATCTCGCTACACACGTGGAACCGATTTACCGGCGGATTCTAAAAACTGGAGAACGCGAACTGAATCATGAATTTTCACTTCGCGACTCCAGTCACCACGATCGTTGGTCAGAATATCGTGCCAGCTACCATTGCGTTCGTGCAGGGGATGGACCTATCTCGGGCGTCAGCATGGTCGTTCAAAACGTCACGTTGGAAAAAACCGCCGATCAGGAGCGGGCACAACATGCTCTCGAACTGGCGCATGCATCACGACTCAATACGATCGGCCAGATGGTCGCCGGAATCATCCACGAAATCAACCAACCGCTGTCGGCGATCTCCAATTACGCCGCCGCTTGCTCGGCCACGCTAGCGAACACCTCGACGAACTCCGATTCGAAAATAAATGATTGGCTCGACAAGATCGGCCAGCAGGCTGTTCGCTGTGGTGAAATCGTCAAACAGCTGCGCGGGTTTGTTCGCAAAGGAGATGACAGTAGCGAATTCATCGCGGTCAATGATTTAGTGCGAGAGTCCATTGCCCTGGCAACGGCCGACCGTCGGTACCCGGATGTTTGCGTCAGTACAGATCTGTCAGAGCCAAGCCCTGTTATTTTTGTTTGTCGCGTTCAATTTCAACAAGTCATTGTCAACTTGCTGCGAAACGCGTGCGATGCGGTTAGCCACATCGCATCGGAATCTCCACGCGTGGTGGTCCAGGCCGCTGCTGATGACAAGCATGTGGTGATCAGCGTTACCGACAACGGCCCTGGCGTTGATCCAGACATTCGGAGCATGCTATTTGATCCATTCTTCACCACCAAAGGCGAAGGAATGGGTATCGGTTTGGCAATCTGTAAATCGATCGTCGAATCAAGCGACGGTCGACTTTGGGAAGAAACACCGCCGCAACGTGGCGCGCGATTCTGCATCGAACTCCCGCTGGCGCCGCGCTGACGATTTGACTAGGCGGCGGATTTGGGTTTTTTATTCTTGTTGTTTTTCTTTGCCGGCGGTCCGAATTTCCAAAAGGGACTTGGGACATGTGCGTCACGAAAAAACGATTTTGCTTTCTCGACCAACTCAGGATGTTTGGCTGACACATCATCCGTTTCGCCAACATCGCTGGGCAAGTGATAAAGTTCGACAGCCGCATTGGGATCCTTGTTCAAATTCAATTGAACGGCTTTCCAATCACCAAACCGTACCGCCCGTTTGCCACCGCGTTCGTAAAACTCCCAGTACAGATACTGATGGGGTGGTTGATTGGCACTCTGACCCAACAGTGTCGCAACCATGGAAATACCATCGATGTCGGCCGGTGATGGCGTACCAGCCAATTCACAAAACGTCGGCAGCATGTCCCAGTGAGCCGAAACATGATCGGTCGTCGTGCCCGGCTTAATTTTTCCCGGCCATCGAGCCAATAGGGGCGTGCGGATTCCTCCCTCGTACAGATCCCGTTTGAATCCTTGAAACGGTCCGTTACTGTCGAATAAAACTGGATCGTGGCCGCCTTCTTTGTGGGGACCGTTGTCGCTGGTCAGCATCACAATCGTGTTCTCATCGATTTGCAACTCGTCCAGCAATTCCAGAATTTGTCCCACTTGATCATCCAGCAGGGTCATCATGCCGGCGAACGCCGCGATCGGATTCTTCACGTTCGGGCCGCTGTACTTTCCGATCGTGTCTTCAAACTGCGGAAACTTCTTACGAAACGGAGCGACATAGGATTCGGGAGCGTGCATCGCGGCGTGCGGAATCGTTGTCGGGATAAACGCAAAGAAGGGACCATCTTTGTTGTCGCGGATAAAATCAAGTGCCTGATCGCCGATCATCGTGGCAGCATAAGTTTTACCGTCTAATTCGATCCGTTCGTTGTTTTTCCAAAGATGGTCGGGGTAGTAACTGTGTGCTTCGCGTTGACAGTTGTACCCATAGAACAAGTCAAAGTGTTCGGCCGGATCACTGGAGGAACCCGGCGCGCCCAAGCCCCACTTTCCGAACGCACCGGTGGCGTATCCGGCGGCTTTTAACAACCGCGGAATCGTCACGATGTCCGCCGGCATCGGCGATTGGCCCTCCGGTTGGACTTCGCGATTACCGCGAACATACGTGTGACCGGTGTGCAACCCCGTCATCAGCGAACAGCGCGTTGGCGCACAGACCGTGCTGCCCGAATAGTGATCCGTAAACTTCAATCCTTCGTTGGCCAATCGGTCGATATTGGGCGTCTGAAAATGTTTTTGACCGTAACAAGACAGGTCACCGTAACCGGCGTCGTCCAAAAGGATGTAAATGATATTCGGCTTTGCGGCCTGCGATTGGCTGATCAGTGCGACCAAAAAGATAGCAACCAGAGCAATGGATCGAAGCATCGGCGTTCACGTGTGTGGTTCGGTGGGACAGGTAGGAACAGTCATCACTGTAACTGAATCCTCTTCCAAGCACACGTGATCGGCGTCCAAACCAGTGATC
>JABDKS010000750.1 GCA_013002105.1 Pirellulaceae bacterium
GCCTTATTGCGCGTGCAAGATACTTCTTTGCTAAACGCATTTTGCTCTAGCGGAGCTGCACAACGGTAATAACTCTTCGACTCTTGAAACGGACTGGTCAAAGAGATCGTCAGCGCGATGCCGGCACGAACCCGTAACTCAGGAATCCAGGGAAGCAATCGATTATGAAACTGGTAATTGTGGGCGCAGTCGCCGGCGGCGCCTCCGCGGCGGCTCGAGCGAGGCGTTTGTGTGAGAACAGCGAAATCATTTTGCTTGAAAAGGGAGCTGAGCCTTCGTTTGCCAATTGCGGACTTCCCTACTACGTCGGAGGTGAGATTTCGTCACGAGACAGTTTGCTGGTTGCACCTAAACAGAGGTTGATCGATCGCTACAACTTAGACGTTCGAACGCGATCGCTTGTTACGTCGATCAACCGATCGGATAACAGCGTGACGGTGCGGAATCTGGAGTCTGGCGAAACCTATATCCAACCTTATGACAAGCTGATTCTCTCCACCGGTGCTTCGCCGATTCGACCACCGCTGCCGGGAATTGATTCGCCGCGAATTCACACCCTTCGAGATCTGGCAGACGCTGATCAGCTTCACGCCGTTGCAAGTCACGGCGCGAAACGGGCCGTCGTCGTTGGAGCGGGCTTTATTGGAATCGAGGTCGCGGAAAACTTACGTCGTCGCTCGATCGACGTCTCATTGGTTGAACTTGGTAATCAAATTCTGCCGCCGTGGGATCGCGAAATGACGCGAGACCTTGAGAGTCACCTCGTCAACCAAGGAGTCGACCTCCATCTTTCCGACTCAGTGGTCTCGTTCTCCGATGACGGTCAATCGACGACCGTTCAGCTGACCTCGGGCAAACAAATCCAAGCCGGCTTTGCCGTTCTGTGCGTCGGTGTCACCCCGGAGAACGGATTGGCAAAGGCAGCGGGTTTGGAGATTGGACAGCGAGGTGGAATGATAACGACTCAATCGATGCAGACGTCGGATCCGGACATCTATGCGGTCGGTGATGTGGTCGAAGTCACCGAGTTCGTCAGCGGACGCCCGGTGCAGATTCCATTGGCTGGTCCGGCGAATCGGCAGGGCCGAATTGCCGCGGACCATCTATTTGGTCGTCCATCGCAGTATCGCGGCACACAGGGCACGGCGATTGTGGGCGTTTTTGGCAAAACAGCCGCGATGACCGGTCTAAGTGAGAAGATGCTGACACGTTTTGGGATCGACTACGAAAAGGTTTACGTTCATCCTGCCGACCACGCGGGGTATTTTCCCGGTGCTACCAAGATGACTCTCAAACTGATCTTTTCACCCGACGATGGACGTGTTCTTGGCGCGCAAGCGTGTGGTACCAATGGCGTTGACAAGCGAATCGACGTCCTGTCGATGGCAATCCAAGGCGGTATGACCGTTTATGATCTCGAGGAAGCGGAACTTTGCTATGCACCCCAATACGGGTCCGCAAAAGACCCCGTTAATATGGCCGGATTTGTTGCAGCGGGTGTTCTTCGTCGCGATCAGCCGATCGTGCACGCCGATCAACTCTGCTCAAAACCGTGCTCTGAATCGTCCGGTCCAGATACAGTCGGTCCGAGCGGTGCAAGCGGCACCTTCTTGTTGGACGTAAGGACTCCGCCGGAGTACCAAGCCGGACACATCGACGGCGCCGTTAACATCCCCCTGGAGTCGCTCCGCAGCAGCCTGCGCGACATTCCCGACTGCGAAAAAGTCATCGCGTACTGCGCGGTGGGCCAACGGGGTTACATGGCCACGCGACTGCTGCGACAACACGGGCTGGATGCCTACAACTTGAGCGGTGGATTTACAAGTTGGAACCAATTTCAGTCAGGGGACAGCACCAGTTGACGGCGTAAGCACAACCTCATGCGGAGCCGATCGTGGCTGGCGCATCCAGCCGCAGGCTTCCGTAAACGTCCTCGGTAAACGCTGCGGTTAGAATCCCCAGTCACTTTCGTAGTAGAGCGGGCCGGTTCAGGCAATTTCTTGTGGCTGGTAGGCCGGCACCTGGCTTGGCACGACGTTGGAGAGGTCAGGACGTGGCCTACGTGAGGCCCACATCAATGATGAAGATGCTTTAAAGTCTGATAGATGCTTGCGTGCCATTTCGCACGTCGTGACAGAACGTGGATGTTCGACCCTTGATTGATCAATTGCAGCGGGTCCATGGCCAGAAACCTTGTGTACCGCGGCATCTGAGTCGCCGATGCCGGAGAAGTTGTAACGCGCCCCGTGTTCGGCACCGAAAATGCGTCGCGTTGATCGTAACATCATTCCCAGGAGAAACACCGTGAACCAAAAGTCTGTTGTGTGCGCCGTCGACTTTTCTGACGTGACAGAAGATGTCCTTCAATTCGCTGCCGAGGAGGCATTGATGCGAGAGGCCCGGTTGGAGATCGTGCATACGTGGGAACCAAACACTGCCGTGATGGAACCGATGAGTTATTCAATGGTCGAAGCCTCCGATGACTCAGAGGTTCGCGAGCGTTTGACGCAACTCTCAGTGCCAGAGGGTGTAGCCGATTTCCACAAACATTTGCTCTGTGGGATCCCCGCGGACACGATTCGAGATCTGACGACGAAATTGAATTGTGCTCTGCTGGTCGTCGGTTCGCATTCTCAATCGACTTTCTCGCGTTGGCAACTCGGCAGCGTCGCGGAATCGCTCCTGCGTCATTCGCCCTGTCCGGTGGTGGTGGTCCGCCCCAAAAAATTGCCTGGCGATGGCAGCGACGAACCGTCGGCTTGATGATGCTGCGAAAATCCTCGGGAACAGCGTTGAGCCGGTCTGCCTGGGATGACGAAACTACCGTGACAACCGCGACCCTTGCACCAGGTCACCAAGTGCCATTTTGCACACATGGCGCGCGGATAAGCACGCTTTGACAGGATGGATTCTTACGGCCCCGACTCGCGAACCCATCATCAAGCACTGGCCGGTGTTTGACACGAAAACTGGGCAGGCACAGACAGTGGTTTGCCACAAAAAGCGTTTTGGCATAGAAAGTGCGAACTTGCAATACATGCGTGGAGTATTCCGCGGCGACAAGATTCACCATCGAATAGACGAGACTCCCATGAAGATACTGTTTGCTACAGATGGCTCCGAATATGCGAGCCGGACCGCCCATTTTCTTCAGCGTCTTCGATGTACCGAACCGGTTTCTCTGACGGTGCTGACTGCGGTCTACCTCCCACATCATTTGGAAAGTGCGAGTGTGAATCAATGGTTCCCACAGTGGCGCGAAGAAGAGCGGGAGAGGATAGATTCGCATCATCACGAGTTGACCGAACTGTTTCGTTGGGCAAAAGGCAGTGTGGAAACGATTCAGGGTGACGGAAACGCAGCTCATTGCATTTTGCAGCATGCAGAAAGACTGGATGTGGATTTGAT
>JABDKS010000727.1 GCA_013002105.1 Pirellulaceae bacterium
CCCCAGGTGGTTGTAGATCAACAAGTGACGGCCGTCGACTAAAGTGACGACTTCGATACCAGAGTTGGGGTTGGGCAGATTTGTCGCTTGCAACGTTGACCAGGTCTCGCCGTCGTCGTCCGAAAAACTTGTCGCGATCACACTCTCTTTTGTGCGGCAAAGAACTTGTAGACGACCATCGGCATGTTGCAGAAACGTTGGCTGAATAGCGTTGAATTCGTCGGATGAATTGATCGGTCCAATGCGTTTCCACGGGCCACTGGGAGTTCCATTTTCGAGTTGGACTTTTTCGAAATGCACACGCCATCCGTCGTACTCGGTCGAAGATCCACACAGCAGAGTCTGACTGCCGTCGAGTAGAATTGGTTTGCAGCGAACCGGACCATCAATCCCTTCGGGTAAACGAACGCGGTCGCGAAACGTACGACCGCGATCGTAGCTGAGCATCATTTCGCCCCACCATGAACGCGGGTCCGGGCCGGTCTTGAAAAACAGGAGTGTCGGCGCATCGCCGGGTGGTTGGTACAAGACGGGATTCCAGCAAGGATGACGGAGGTCTTTGTGCTGAACACCGTTGGCCCACTCCTTGGGACCGCTCCAGCCATTGCCATCGTGGTAGCTAACCCAAATCCCAACGTCCTTGGCCTTTTCCTTGGTTCCTCCAAACCAAGCGACCACTAGTCCGCGGCTTGTCTCGCAGATGGTCGACGCGTGGCATTGTGGGAACTTGGCATTGGTAAACACAAAGTCTTCACTGACGAGTCCGGGAAAGCGCGGAGCGGGAGTCTTTTTTGGGCGTCGTGGTTGCAGTTGCTCGTCGGAATAGGTCACACAATCATCGTGCTTGATGTGGTAGATACGGCCGTTCTCGGAACCGACCAGCAAATCCGGTTTGCCGTCCTTGTCGAAATCGCAAACCGCCGGGCTGGAGGTGTGGCCGGCGACGTTCCGCCGTGCCAAGTCGCCAATTCGTTTTAACAACACTTTGCCGTCATGGTCCTGGCAATTGCGGTACCAAGTAGCATTTTGTGAATTCACCAACAGATCCAACCGCGAATCGCCATCCCAGTCGACGACTGCCAGTTTGAATCGGCCGGAACCACCACAAGACTTGGGGTTCAACCGAATCGGTTGGTGGTCTTCGTCGACAAAAATTCGCTCGGCTGATTTGCCGGCGGATCGTAATGTCAGATAGCCCTCCTGATCGAGTGCGACCAAATCAAGCTTGTCGTCGCCGTCGAAATCAATTGCAACGGGCGTCGTGCGCCATTGAGTCAACGTGGCATTGGACTTTGTTTGCCACCAGTACCAGTCTGGCGGCGATTCACTGACACCCGTTGATAAGTCGGACTCCGAGAGGTTCCCGTTGTCATTGATCAAGAGGCCGATTCGCGACCAAATCGAGTTATACAGGATGTCATGGTCGCCGTCGTTGTCCCAATCCGCGGTGGTGAGAGTCGTGTAGCCCCATTTGGCTTCACATGGGCCCTGGATCGATCCGTCGGGACCTGCCAAGACGCGAAAAGGCTGCTGTGTTTGTTTGACTTTCAGCAGCGTCGGTGCGGACCATTTTGGTAATCCCGATGCGGCCGGTCCTTGATTCTCGAACAGGCCGATGTATCCGGCGGTGTTTCCGCACAAGATGTCTTCGTCCCCATCGTTGTCCCAATCGCATACCGTCGGGGTTGCCAGCGCGCCAAATTTCAGCGTGTCGGCTTGTTGTTGCAAATAAACGGGTGGTTCAAAAACGGGACCCCCTGCGGTGATCCTTCCAGTGTGCTCGATCAGCGCCACTCTGCCGTCTTCGTCACCGACGATCAAATCCATGTCACCGTCACCATCCCAATCAAAGGCAGTCGGTGTGATCATTTGCAGGTCCATCACCAAGGGTGATCCCGTCGCGTCGATCAACTTGCGGCCCGCCGCGTAATTGGGCGACTTGCGTTGTCCGATATTTTCGAAGTAGGTGAATCCATCTAAAAACTCACCACACAACAAATCCAAATCTCCGTCATCGTCAAAATCAGCGAAGTTCGGCGAAGGCCAACCGTAAACGTCGATGATGGATCCGGCGGCAGTCAATTTGCGTGGTGACGGCGAATACGCTGGCTGTGCATCGGTGCCTTCGTTGTCGATCAGATAGACATAACCGTGCAGCGGCCCATTTCGCCAGCGACCGTTTTTGTCGTAGGCGTGGTCCCAGCCATAGTCGGTCCAGTCGCCGGCCCCGACAATGATGTCGTGATCACCATCGCCATCGAAGTCGACGTATCGCCACATGTTTGCGCGAACGTTATTCGCGTGAACGTTGGAACGCGGATAGATTTTTTTGGGATGGTCAAAGTCGAATTGTCCCGTTGCTTTATCACGCGGAAATTCGAAGCCGGGTTTCAGAATGCGTGGTTCGTCATCAACCAAACTGACTTGAAAATTGTGCGTCGTTTTTCCCAGTCGAACACCCGGTTTGAATACGGGCGTCTTAACGGTTGGATCCTGGGTTGGGTTCTCGAAATAGAAAACGCCGTTGGACGGTTTGTCGGGGCAGGCGACCAAGAGATCCATATCAGAGTCACCGTCGTAATCCATCGGCATGGGCCACGCCCACAAGCCGACGCCGAGATCGACGGAAAGATCGGGTTGGTTGAACTTCAGCGGAACCAGTTTCCAGTCATCTGCAGATACCGACGATGCGATGACGGGGAGGGCAATCAACAACGCGAGATTTTTGAGCTGCATGGTGGTGTTTGCGTGAGCGAGGTTGGCGGGGCGAAAGGGGCCGATAGTCTAATCCAATGGGAATTCGGTCGGGGCGAAGTCGGCGTTGTGGCACAGGTGGTCGGCTCCTACCGCACGCGAGCAATCGTACCGGTGACCGATCGCTTGGACATCAGCGAAAGAACTTTCTCATTTTCCGTCGGACGGACGCATCGGGTACATCGGCCAACGCGGGGATTCGCCGCACGGCCGGGGTAGCGTGCCGATGGTAGAGGTGATCGACACCGTGGGCCCGTGTGCATGCGATCGGCGGGTGAATTTGAAGATCGACCGATCGTCGCTGGCGTGAGGGACCGCCAGGTGGAAGCGTTGCACGACCACTACATGAGAGTCTGAGAGAACTACGCCGGCGACTCGGTGTCGTATTGGTTCGGACCCAGGAGAGTTTTTTCCGTGTTGCCGTTTTCTAACTGGAAGGTAACCGCGAGATCAGTTTCGATGACTTTGATCTCCTCGTCAGTTAATGCTTCGGCTACGTACCGCTTGCGCAATTCGACATCCAAGTATTCGATCGCCAATTTGGTTGCGACACCCGAGACGACTAAGAAAACGGCAAGCACGCGGACTCCGGGTGCCGGGAGTGCAAAGACGCGGGGTCCGATCAGGCAGGAGACCAATGCGTAGCCCTTGAGCGCCACGGCTGCGGATTCCATCGTGTCGGTGTCGATTCCGTCCAATGTCTCCTGGACTTGGTTTCCCGAGCATCCCACTGTGGCCGGTAACGACAGTGCGGCTGCGGAAAGCAAAAGATTGCGACGATTGATCTGGCTCATAGTGGTCTCCGATGTTTGGTCCGCCGGTTGGGGGTTCAGATTGACCGATGTGGGTCGACCGGGTCAATCCAAATGCGTGACAAGACAGGAGGCCGCATCGAAAAGCCGAAAGGGCGCGACTTTTCGCAAGAAGGGCTCGTATTACGCTGAGTCAGCTGCTCTCGGCGATCAGTTGTCGATACAGGTTTCTAAAAACCGTGCCAAGCGATGGAAATCACTGTCTGATTCGATGAATCGAACTTTCGTGACCAGTGTTTCGGGATCGACCAGTTGCTCGAAGGGCACGTAATGCAGGTCAAGTTGTCCGGAGACGCTGACCATCACGCCGTTCAGCTTTTCTTCGACCAGGGCTCGATACGCCCCCACACCCAGTTGCGATCCGAGCATCACGTCGTAAGCGTGCGGCGGCGCACATCGCGATTCGTAGCCGAGTTGCAGGCCGTTGACCTTGCGGGTCTTGCCCGTACGTTCGGTGTAACGTTCGGCAAGCAGTTTGGAGATTAACGCCGACAGGTTGATCGAGGAAATATTGATGTGACCGTGGTCGTCGCGACTGACGCCCTCGAGATATTTTGCCGGTAAGTACTCGGCCATTCCTTCGGCAATGACGATGGTGCCGTACTCGCGACCTTCGCGTTCTCGGGCCAGCATCATGTCGACCATTCGGTCCACGACGCGTTCGAGGGCCATTACCTTC
>JABDKS010000730.1 GCA_013002105.1 Pirellulaceae bacterium
GTTTCTGCTCGATGCTTTGCGTATCTGCGTCTCTGCGATTCATTCAACCACACGGCGCAATGCGACAAGGGACCGGCCCACGAAAGAGGGTGGGGAAAGGGCCGGAACCTAGATTGTCAAAACTGACAGGCATCTTCGGCCCCCGTACCAACACCACCCAACGTCGCGAACACACAGCGGTCCGATCACACGCGATCCGAGAGAAGCCGTGATCGGCCCGAATCATTCGGCGATAAGAATCGATCTCGTATGAACACCACTGAAAGGTTTTAAACGCAAAGACTCCAGGACGCGGAGACACAAAAAGGTTCTGCTCCCGTCTTTGCGTTTTATTTGACAGCGCGGCGCCATGTGACCATGGACCGGGGAATGAAAAATGGTGCTCGCAGGCCGCTAAAAACGTTCCGCAAACGAGTGCCGACAGGGTTTTGGGGTGCGTGTCACCACCGTCTTGTCCGCGATCGGGCTCCTTGAACTAATGCCTTGACACTCGGCTTCGTGAAGTCGAAGTATTCCTTGTTACCCGCTCGATAGGTTTCGATCTTCAATCAAATTCATCCCAGGTGGCAAATACTTCATCGACCGTGTCAACCCATTTGCCAGGCGGTACGACGAAGTACCGATGTGGATCAGGAATTGCGTCTTGATCGCAAACCGCCAGCGAATATTTGTCGGCAAAGGTATGTTTACTGGTCCATACTGAAAGCCAAACATTGTTGGCTGCTTGGAACTCGTAGCCCTCAGCACTTCCTGGTACTGGCTTTCGTTCCCACCCGGCGGATGCTTCTGTAAGACCTTTGTACTGGTCAACGAATTTCGCGCGACGATACAGGTTCGGGCCAAAATTGAAGACGATAGCAGCGAGGCAAGTCGCGACCAAAGCGGTTTTGATTGAGAAACGTTTGTGCATCGCAGAAAACACGATAGCTTCTGTCGGATAGAGAATTCATGAAGCCCGTGGATTGAGACGAGTCGGCTGGATACATCGGCTAACCAGGCCGTGATCGTTCTTTTGCGAAACGTCACAATCAATCGTTTCTACACGTTGACACCCCAAACCACGGGGACCTCACATGATGATCCTTCCGATAGACTTAGGCAAGTTCAGGGCGGTCTGTTGCTCCTACGAGACGAAAAACCGCAAGTGTCGGATCGAAACGATCGCCCGTGAAGATATGAGCCAGCCTAGTTGGACAGCGTCACCTTGGAATCAGAACGCTGTGTGTTCTCGTCTCGCTAGCCGCTCGGCGATAGCCGCGGTTCGTCGCGAAAGCAACCGCGGCTATCGACCAATGGCACTTACTTCACATGTCTGATTCACCCTCCGGCGAGGAGGTTGTGCGGTTTTAAGTCCATCGAAATACCTGGATTGATTTCGCTCAGTCTTCACACTCCCTTATGGCAACACCGTCGCAAACCGAGCCTACAACGGTGAAGCCGTTGAATATTCCAGCCCAGGGCGACGCCCTGGATACTCGGGATCCATCCATTTTTTCCCCGCCATTTCCATAAGACCCGATCGCGTGCTTCGGTGTATGTGATGGTTCTTCGGGCACTTGGTCCAGCAGGTAGACTACACCTTTTTCAGTAAATCAATGACACTTTCATAAGGCTGACCATCCCAGAATCGCCGTTCAGCAAAATCCCTTGCGGTATACCCCTCGCTGTTAACAGCCATTGGATCAGCACCCAACTTAAGCAAACATGCAGTCGCTTCAAGAAACCCTTCTGCGGCGGCTACCATCAGCGCGGTACATTCATAACCCGTTACGGGTCCCGTCTCGTTGGGCAAGTCGATCACAGCACATGCCTCGGTTCGGCTATCAACTTCGACACGTTGGGACACATAGAACTCTATCATCTCAACGCGATTGGGCATCGCCACGAGGTGAATTGGCCGAAATCCGTCCAACGGTGAAAGCGCATTCAGGTCCGCCCCAGCTGATGCGAGTGCCTGCGCAACCGGCACGCGTGCCTCGTCAAATCCCCAAAGCGACGCCATATGGATGGGTTTCCAAGGGGTGTAATCCTGGCCGAGAGCGTCGTCTTCCCATCCGAAATACGCAACTTTGTCAAGATTGCGGTTCACATCATCGCCGTGCTCGACGAGGAATTGAATCACCGCTGGTCGTCCCGCGGTGATCGCAAACTGCAAGGGAAAGTATGTATCAATTTGATCACTAACGCTGCGAGGACGGTCGCTTAAAAAATGTTCGATGCGATCGATCATTCCCAGTCCGCAGGCTGAATGCAAATCGATTGTGGCGCCGTGATCGATCAACACCTTCGACGGGTTCCCGCTTTTGCGTTCCCTGATCGATGCAAGCTGCAGCAGGGTCATGCCGAAACCAATCGAATGGTTGGTTGGCCTGCGGTCGGCGATCAAAGCGACCAGTGGTTCGTCGTCCGCGCGAGAGTGAAGAAGCGTTTCCAATCGAACGTCATTGCCATTTGTGATGGCGTCGATGTAGTCGCGCTCGTTTTGCATATTCCGAATTCATAAAATGGGTGCCCCGTCCGACAAACGGCAGCGTTAACCGAGCGACGCCATTGTGGTTTCCACTTGCACCGCTTCGGTCCACACCCGTTGACCCAAGAGGCCGTGTAGAGGTTATCCACATTCATCGCGGCGGCAATCCGGCCCCTGCGCTCGTAAAATTATAGCCCGACTTCGCCCAGCACTCGATGACCTTTGACTCGATCACCTCGATGTGTCCATCACGGAACAAGTAGTTGGCCGTATCCCCTAGGTGGCGACTGCGAGCAATGTAGGAATCGACAATCGGCAGAAGAAGTTCCGCATCAATGTTCGCCTGAGTGAATCAAGTATCGGGATGCATGTCTGGCGGGGAACTCCGGTTCTCCAATAGTGGAGCGCCATTGTGCTCAAAGAAATCTATCGTTGAATGTGTGGAGTTGTCGGCGAGTGGATCATCATATGCCGTAAGGTTCCTGAAGTATCCAAGTGCATCCGGTGAATCCGGGCAGGCAAGTGATCTGGGCAACCTCGTAGTACTAAAGTGGAGCTGCCTCAAGTTGTTCGCGCATTCTGTTCTGCGCGCCGCTGCTCGAGCGGACTGCACAGCTGGTAGCATCAGAACTATGTAGATCGCAATGATGGCGAGGACGACCAGCAGTTCAACCACCGTAACGCCGCGATTGGGCTTGCTGTTGATCAAAAGTCGCGGGTTTAGGTAGTCGGGCAACGACCGAAATCGCCGGGTCCGACCGGAAGAGCAGCCGCTGCCCAATGGCCACGCGAGGACTCCGGTGGATTTCATGGTGATTCGCCGTCACAAGGGCGTTGGAATCAGTAGTGGATCACAGTATACGTCCAACCAGGAACAGACCACCCAATGCCTCGCCCCCAGTCGTGAAGCGTCGCATTGTCCGGCATCCACCAAGAAGTGTAGCGAATCGCTGTCGATCGAATGGGGTCAGGCGAGAAGATAATGTTTGTCGCAATCGGACAGTAAATGTATGAATAGATTTCGTACGCGACGGGGAATTTCGAAGCGGGCGTGTTGTACCGAGCCATTGCCCAGGATGCAGGGCCAAACGAGGCATACAGGAGTGTCACAAAGAGCAGCATTGCGACAGATAAACGATGGCGGATTCTGCCCCAGTAATTGTTTCGCGAGAAATAAAGCAAAAGTGCGGCGAGAAGAGAAAGCAGAAAAATTGAAGGACCAATTAACGACCCTTTCGTTGGCCACGCCATCAAAACTGGAATCGCGATGGCAGCGGCCGCAGTAAATGCGAGCAAGCCACGCAATGTGAATCGCAGGTGTCTTATTCTCATCGTTCTCCAGTCGGATAAAGAATTGCGATCAATCCTTTGGCAGGATGCCGAAGGATCGATCGGGCGCTGAACTATTCCGTTTTTGCCGGCAAAGAAAAGTGATGTAGTCTAACAGATCAAGCAAAGGTGTCAGAACGTACCGTCTGCATGCGACCTGGACGGGTAGAAGTACGAAACCGAAAACGTCGCTACAAAAACTACAAGTTCATGACGAAGACACCGAGTCCGAGCCGAAACCGTTACGCCACAGCAGCTTAAGACTCAGTCCGTGCAATTCAGGTGTGACCCCTTCGTTGGAGCCAAGCCAATTGCAACCTGGCCTATCCGAAAAGGCAGTTTGTGAAAGTCAACGCGGAATTTCTCGCTGGGACTCGACGTATGAGGATATGCATTCACGCATCGAGTAAACTCGTCTGCAAGCGTGATCACAACTATTTCGCTCGTGAATGTCGAGCATTCAATGATGGAGTGTCCTATGAGTTTTCGATTTCAGGTATTGATGCTTGGATGCTGGCTGCTTGCCGCTGGATCGGTATCTGGGCAGGACCGGCCTGCGAATACTGATCTGATGCAGTTGGAGTTGCTGCAGCATGATCTGAAGCAAGCGTCACGGTTGTTGACGGTGTACGACCGCGACGACAGCAAGGCGTTGGAGAAGTCAGAATACGAACGCCTGGCTTGGAAGGACGAGGTCAGCGACTTCGACGTTGACAAGAACGGAGAATTGACGCACTTGGAGGTTGCTATTCGCTTTGCCTTTGTGCGTTCGCAGGATGAGATCACGCAGGCCGACATCAACAAGGCCAATTGGTTCATGAATCGCCACGACAAGAACCGTAATGATCAACTTGACCCGTCCGAAATCGAAAAGGCAAATTGGCCGCCAAACCCAGAGGATTTTGATACCAATCGTGATGGAATCATCTCGTCACACGAAATGGCTGTCCAGCTTGCCTTCGATCGTGGATTGCGCCAGGAATTGGGAATCGATACCGTCGATCACAGCCGCGCGGCACGGACCATGGGTCAATTCGACACCGATCAAGACAAACAACTTAGCCGCGCCGAGCGCGAGAACGCGCCGCTGCCAGACGGCAATATGAAATTCGATGAAGATGGTGATGGACTGCTGAGTCCGCTCGACTTGGCAACCATGTACGCAGCACATCGAAAAGAAATGGGGCTGTCCAAGTTCGACGTTCAAAAACTGCAAGGTATCTTCGCGCGTCACGACAAAGATGGCGACGGGAGAATTGTCATCGGCCCGGATCTAAAGGCCGCCGCGAAACACTCCGGCGTGGATGAGATCGAAAGCATCTCGCTGGGCAAATCGAATCCGCTGACACAGGTGAAAGCGAGCGTCGGCAAATTTGACGCAAACAAGGATAACGTCGTGACCATTGCCGAAGTCGAAGCTCACTTGGCGGCTATCCGCAAGCGTCTCGGCTACGCTCAGACTGAGTATCTGAAAGCTCGTACGATCCTCACGCGCTACGATACGGATCGCAGCAGACACATCGAACCGCAGGAACTCGACACAGCCGTCGATGCCGGCCAATTGCCAAAGAACCTATTTCAAACCGCCGACCAGAACAAAGATGGCAAGATCACGATCGAGGAACTAGCCGCCCACTTTGCCAGTGAAAAGTAGTGACTGAATTTGGGGTTGAGCTTTTGAACCGAGGATTCTGAGGCAATAACGAGATCAGGCCTTCATGGCATTTATTCATCTGCATATTCGTCGGACAACAGGATCGGCCCGGATCATTCGGCGACGAGAATCGATCTAGTACGAACACACTGAAAAGTGTCAAACGCAAACACGCAGTGAGTTACTGCTCGATGCTTTGCGTCTTCGCGACTTTGCGTCTTTGTGTTTCATTCAACCGCAAGGTGACAAGCGACCAGACCACGAGAGATGGTGGGGAAAGCACCGGAGATCAGATTATCCCACTCCGACAGACAACTGGGCCCGCCAGCCGACACAAACCAACGTCGCGAACAAGCCCCCGCCCGATCACACGCGATCCAAAAGCAACCGTGATCGGCCCGAGACATTCGGCGACAAGAATCGATCACGTACGAACACACTGAAAAGTGTCAAACGCAAACACGCAATGAGTTACTGCTCGATGCTTTGCGTCTTCGCGTCTTTGCGTCTTTGCGTTTCATTCAACCGCAAGGTGACAAGCGACCAGACCACGAGAGATGGTGGGGAAAGCACCGGAGATCAGATTATCCCACTCCAACAGACAACTGGGCCCGCCGGCCGACACAAACCGATCACGTATGAACACGACTGAAAAGTTTTAAACGCGAAGGCGCAAGGACGCAGAGTCGCAAAGAGTTTCTGCTCGATGCTTTGCGCGTTTACGTCTCTGCGTTTCATTCAACCGCACGGCGCAATGCGACAAGCGACCAGTCCACGAAAGAGGCTGGGGAAAGCACCGGAACCTAGATGATCCAACCCCGACAGACAACTGGGCCCGCGGGCCAACACCACCCAACGTCGCGAACACGCACCCGTCCGATCACGCGAGATCCAAGAGCAACCGTGATCGGCCCGAATCATTCGACGATAAGAATCGATCACGTAAGTACGCCACTGAAAAGTTATAAACGCAAAGACGCGGAGACGCAAAGAGTTTCTGCTCGATCCTTCACGTCTTTGCGTTTTCGCGCCTTTACGTCTGATTCAACCGAACGACTCAGTGCGACAAGGGCCCCCCAACGAAGGATGGTGCGGAAAGGACGAGAAACCAAATTGTCCAAACTGACAGGCATCGTGGGCCCGCACAACAACATCGAACGAAGCCGCGAACGCACATCCGTCTGCTCACAGACGAGCCAACAGCATCCGCGATCCGCCCGAAACATTTGGCGATACAAATCGATCACGTACCAACGTTTTGAACCGCCGGTCGTGGGACTGGGTTCAATACCAGATGAAACTCGAAAAGTGATGAGAGCTTCAAATCCAACCTATCATTGGCAATCCAAAATCAAAAACAGGGTTTGCCAACTCGCTCTCGTTCTTGACCGCATCAGCTCCAATCCAAATACCCCCTATGCACGTCTCGCGCCAATCCGCCATTGGCTAACATCAGCACGCGTCTGAGCATGACTAGGCGTCTTGAACAAATGCCTTCACCTTCGGCTCGTACCACGCGAAGTCAAAGCGTTACTGGTTCTGGTTATCCGACTCTAGACGTGTAGGCGTGTCGAGGTATACCAAATTCAAAGATTGGCGTCGTCGGACTAATTGACTCGATTGAATCGAGTATTCGGCCCACGGGATTTCGATACGACCCAGTAATTTCAAACGCCGTTCCGGAGCGATCAATGACAACGCACCGCTCCGATTCGTTAGGGCCCTGTTCTTTGCGGATCTCTTTGATGTCCTGAAAAAACAATGTAAAGCTATCGCCCCGTGTCGGCGACGGGCATTCACATGCAATAAAGTCGCGTGTTACGGAGAAGGTAAAGTCGCGATGCACTCGGTAGTTCACCGGCAATTGACGCAGGCACTGTGTCCAAATAACCAGCCCGATGATGATGATGAAGGCACTGAAACCGTACTCAAAAAAACTGGCATCTGGCATTATCTTGATTGCAAAAAAAACCATTCCGGAGATCAATGCGGGAACGAAGATTACTGCGAAAAGACCGTCCGTAACGTCGGCCGTCCAAGTTCGGCTGTATTCAAACGTCTCAGCCTGGGCATTCTTCGGTTGGCGGTCTTTACGACTCGAAGGAATGCGTTTGAACAGGAATCCGTCCGGGGCGTTGAGTGGTAGCCCTAGCAAGTACGACAATTTGTCGGAGTCTGTGTTCGCCATTGACCGAAATGCGAGCAGGAAAATCGACCCAAGAGAACCCATGAACAACGCCATGAAAACAATGCCGAAAGCAGCTTCCCAGTTGGGCATGTGGAAGGGCGCGTGCAGGACTACGGGTAGGACGACGCCCGCGACGACTGATACCACGAACAGTGCCAAACCAAGTGGATAGCGAAAAACAAGTGCGGTGCGATTTCCGCAGGTAGAACGTTCAGCCATGCACCGCACGCTCCCCGTCGAAACGAGAAAACGGTTTGCGTCAATATCGTTAACGCAGAAGCTAGGTTGTGAAATCGCTCTTTCCCGCAGCGCGTCGAAATCGTGATTTGTTTCTGTTCGGCGTAGTGCGACACCTAGTGTTGGAAAAGTCACCCAATTGGAACGACGAAGGTGATACTCGAGCGGCAGTAGGATCGCGAACGAGACAAAAGCGACCGCGAAGCAGAACGAAAATGCAATGAGGGCGAGTGTCATGCGATCAATCAAAGCCCCGTGGACTTACTTGGGCAAACGATACGGTTCAGCGGGCCGCGGCGAACGACTCGCAAGCAGACGAAAACTCTAGCCACCGCCGCTCCGTTGCAACCGATAGTTACCTCATGGTCCAGTGGCTCCAAGTTCGTCCCTACAATTCACTTGGGTACCCCAATTTCTGCTTGCGCATCAAGCATCGTTTGAATCCGTTCTGGATCCGCTGGTAATACACTTCCATCAAGCAGCAGCACTAGCCCGCCTTCGTCCTTCGTTGAAGGCAGGTAAGCAAGTAGGAAATTCGCTGCGCCAACGGTTGCGTCCTTAAAACGCGTTCCCCATGCGACGAGGCAGCCTTGATCGCGAAGCGACCCTATCGCGGCTGAATCTCCGGATGACATTGCTTCCTCCCAGTTGGCTGGGCCCTTCTTATTGCTCATGTGAAAGCTGTGATATGCCTTGCCTAACGCGAGCAACTGCTGATTCGTCTCGGCCATAGACGTGTCAGATTGTGTGGTTGTCGCACTCTGGCTTTGACAGCCAGTGAACGCTACGAATCCGATAGTGGCTAAAAGCGAGACGTAAGCAACAAGATTTGATGCAACTCGAAACGGTGAGTGCGAAGTGCGTAGTAAGTCTGGCATGACAATCCTTCAGTATGAAAACGTTTTGAGTTCAGCAGGATGACGCTTGATGGGGGTAAAGTTCAGGATTACCTGGTCCGGGCCGTTGAGCAACCATAACCAAAGATCAACTCAAGGACTCGGCGTGCATCCGTTGATTCGTCAGTTTTGTTGCGGCGAATGAGCGACCATCGCTCCAACCGCGTTACAGGAAATTGTACCGACCGTTCGGCGCGACAGCGAATCGAACGCGAGATGGGGTAAGTGTGCAAACCACAAAATGCACGAATGACACGAAAGTACCGAGCATGGTCTTCTTTCGTATGGTTCGCGTCTCTCGTGGTAAAAATCGACCGCGCAACCGTCTGAGCATTTGGGGAGCGAGCAATGCACGCGGTTTAGGAATCTGGCGTCCAGCGAACAGCCGGTAACTCAATCAGCGAGAGTTGGGATGATGTAAGAGGCGAATCATGTTGGCCAAAGAAACCGAACATATGCGCCATCGATCGCGCATCAACGTCGGCGCAACACTTGTCCTGACCAACGATCGAGTTCAGCGGGGCCGCGCGAACGACTCTCCACTTCAATAAGCTCAGCTCGCGGCCGCCGTTGCAAAACATGGTTCGCCGCGATCAGTTGTCAAAGGGCTGATTAGCGGAAACATCAGCAGACACGGCTGATTCTTCAGATTCGGACTTCTTCGACGGGAGCTTGACGATCAGATATTGCTTCGAGTTCGTGCCCAGTACCTTGAGGTCAGCGGCGACCGGATCAAAACCGTCGATCTCGAACGTCAATTTATGCTTGCCTTCAGGAAGATTGAATACAGGCTTGATGTCCCATATACCAGTCATCGCATGACCGACAAAGTCACCATCAATGGAAATTCGGATTGGATGGATGCTTTCGGCGGGGGCTACGATGTCACCAACACGTACCATCGCGGATTGCGGGCCTCCCAGTCCGCCCATGCCACCACCACCCATCATCGGCTGAGAATGGGGTGTGATGAACACGATGTGAACAGTCGAATGTCCGGTTGGCACAGACTCGTCGGCAAAACTCGCGACGGGAGCGAATGCGAAAATTGCAAGACAAGCAGGAACAAAGCGAATCATAGGGACTCCAGTCTAATTTCAGTCGGCGAACGCGACACATCACCAAGAACGCGCGATTGACGTTCGATTGGTAAACACCTCATCGCGTTCTCCGTTGCACGGCGTGGTTCAAGTCAGCCGCTGCGAGGCGGATGTTTGTAATACAGGATATTGTAGTGTTCGCAGTCGCTCGGTGGTCAAATTTACGTTGGCGCCTCGCCGGCTTGAACTCAATCGTATAGCGGGTTCTGTCCCCACGGCATGGACACCCAAGTCTGGACAGGACATTCGAGCAGGCTCACTGTGACACCTCACCATTGAGTGTTGAGTACGGCACCATTGAGTGTTGAGTACGGCACCATTGAGTGCGGACACGGCGGCTCGGATCCAACCAACGCTTTGAACCGCTGGCTGTGGGACCGGGTTCAATACCAGATCAAAATCGAAAAGTGATGAGAGCTGCAAATTCAACCTATCATTGACAATCCAAGATCAAAAACAGGGTTTGTCAACTCGCTGTCGTACTGCGCCAGCGACTTCGACGCTTGCCAACGGACCCAAAAAGCACGGCAGAATTCGCTGCCTTGAAGCGACGGCATCAGCTCCAATTCAAATACCCCCTATGCACGGCGCGCGGCAAACCGTCATTGGCTAAGATCAGGACGCGTCAGAACATGACCGGGCTTCGTGAACAAATGCCTTGACCTTCGGCTCGTACCTCGCGAAGTCAAAGGCTTACGGGTTATCCGCCGTTTTGTGAGAAAGAAGCAGACAAGCGGCGGTGTCAAAGCAGACCACCAGTGGACCGTCGAGAAGGAAACGAATTGGGAGCGAAGTCGGGCGAATCGTGGATTCTCAATCGGGTTTTGGTGCACGCATTGTGCTTGATTGATGGACCTTGGATCAACATGTGGCTGCGGATGGCTTGCTAAATACCGCCCGCAGCACCCTCCATCAACTTCAAGACAACGACCCAGCCGCATAGGCCAGCCTTTGGCCAGATGAATCCAATAAGAAATCCGATACAAGCACATGCCCCAAGAATGCCCCACCGCGGCTTTGGGCAAAGGAACAAGATCGGTAGGAAAGCAAGTATCGCGATCGCAATCGCTCCACCAAACGCAGCAAATAAACGCGATTTTAGATTGATTGTGAGTGCTAAGTCTGCTTGCTGGTCGTGCATTGGAAGAATTTGAAAGAACGTCGGTCTACCAATGAAATCTAGCTCAGAAAGTACTCGGATGCGCGTGAAAAACACGGATCGTTTTTTTATTCGGATAACGGCGGAAATAACCGAGCGGCGGCGAACGATTCTCAATTTCAAAAACCGCGACTCCGCCGCTTCGGATCGTACTATGGTTCTGCCAGATCTACAGTTGCCCGGTTTCTGTTTGTTCGACGATCACCGCCCACCAATTTTCCGCATTGCCGAGCGCTCTTGGGTCTGTGTCCAGTATTCGAGTTCGGAACGCGGAAACAACGGACACCTCCTCTGATTCACTACGCGCACGAAGAACCCAATCGCAATAGTCTCGGTGCGCCGCGATACACGCCGCCAAATGTTGAATCGACGAATTCATGAATCGTAACCTATGCATGCCGGCGCGATCGATTGCGACCACATGTTCAGATTCCAATTCAACACAGATGGTCGTTCCGTAATCGTTGCCAATTGCGACAGTGGTTTCTAGCGGCGACGGTTGATCGTCGTAAAACGTCAAATTCAGGGGTTCATATGAATCTGGAAGATGTGACCGGACAAGTCCGGTGATGTTGGTCTTGTCGAGCATCGTCCAATCGCTTCATGGCAGAACACCGGCGGTAACCGGGCAGCCGCCAAAAGAAAAGTATGGTTTCAAAATCCGCGTGATCGGCGGCTCTGGTTCACCGATTTGTTCTGCCTATTCGGCATCGCCGTTTGACGTGACACCCGCCTGAGGTTGCGGCGTAATGATGACTGCCACATACGGGAGGCCCTCTTCGATCTTAATCCGCTCTCCTTCTTTGCCAACAAGCAAACGCACGGGTCCAACTGCTCGACTACCTGGTTCATCCGGCAGCATGATATTCGCCTCGCCACCGGCTGGCGTCCAGCCAGCGACACGAACCAGTAAGCGACCGTTTTTTCGTTCAGCAACGTCTCCGTGGACCGGGCAATAGGAGAGTTTGCCGTTGAGACGAATGTGATTGTCTACGATGTCGTCGGCAAGGAGCCCATCACAAACAGGCACCCAGTCTGTGACAGCAAAGTATTCGGACTCGCCCAGTTTTTTGAGCTGCTCCGCAACCCAAGACTCAACGACGAGGCCGTCCTGCTTCGGAATGTGAGGGGTAACGGGCACGATGACTTTGACGAACACTTGGTTAAACCGTTCACGTGCGCTCGACTCCGCGGTCGGGGCCTGAGCGGGTAGCTCGGCAACCATGGCCGCGACCATGTTGAAAACCAGTAGACAAACGAAGCTTGGACGCATCATTTTCGACCTCACTATGTGTTACTAGGCAGAATGGCGGCGTTGACCGAGCAACGCCAATGTGATTTTCGGTTGCACGGGCGCCACGCGGTGCTTCGGTCCAACGCATGGTTCGTCGGTGTATTACTCATTCAGTATCACCTTAAGGGGTAGTAGGTTCTCCGCTCCGCGAAGCACTTTCGCGTCGCAAATCATATGCAAACGCGGGAAAGAATGGATCTCCGTGACTGAAGCGGCGGTGCAATAGTTTGTCAGGATCAGCGATGGTCGTGTTTTGTATTCCAAGGCCATTGAGTCCCCTGGCTAAGGCGCGGGTCGCGTCAAACGGAAACTCGCTTCCGGGAGCAACCGTTAAATCGTCGCCATCGATCTTCATGATCATGAATGACGCATCAGGAAATTCCAATCCGATGTTCTGGCGTGAGATCAATTTCCCGATATGGATATCTCCATCCGAGAGCGTTTTTGCGATCGCGTCGATGACCTTCAAGTCGATACCGCTAGGAACCTGTAAATCGAACTTCGACGTTCGACTGTCGTTGGACTGCGATTTACAGATGGCGATCCAGGTCGGACTTGATGCGGGTCGTGGCGCTTCCGCGGACACATCGCCACCGAGCACCATGGCGATCAAACAACAAGCGAGCGCGGAGATTTTAGAACGCATAGCGAATGCCTCCGGTTAGAAAAGAGAAGTAAGATTTTGGTCATTTGTCGGGTAACGTCCAGCGTAACCGGGCGGCGACGTTACGGTTTGAGTTCATATTCCGCGGGATTCGCTGCTCCGGTTCACGCCATTGTTCGTCAGATTCGATCAATTGAATTGTTCATGCACGTAGCGTGTTACATGCACAGAATTGGATTCAGCGTCGACAACCACTGAAATTGTCACGAGTAGATTGCGGTTCGAGTTGTGCCACCAAGTGGAGTGGGCAGCCCGTCGGTTCTCAACGATCCAATCCGGCCCTCCGCTCTTGGGTGACACGAAGCCAAGTTTACCCATCCCACGTGTTAAATGTTGAAAGAGTTCAGTCAGTACGTCACGTGGTGCGGCATCACGCGATGAGCCGACGAGCCTGAGATCGTACGACGAATAAGTGTCCCCATACCACCGCTGACCACCCCGGATCACGGAGCGAATGTGATCGTTTCCCGGATGTGTTGCAGATGCACTTGGAGGCAGAACGTGTTCAAAGCCCGGCGGCAATTCTTTTGCGTTGGCATCGAGCTTTTCGAGCAGTGCAAGGCGCTGGTTCAAGAAACGGTCGAGTTGGTTGTGGGTACGTAAAGTCGCATACGCGACCACAGGCACGATCACCAGCGCGGCTAAAACGGCACAGAGCAGGTAGACGGTATGCTTCTTCATCTGTGTGGTCTCCGCTGCGTTTTGGCCGACGAACGTCACAATCACCGAGCCGGAACGATAGATCAAAACATTGAATAGCCCACGCAAGTCCGGTTTTGCGTGCATTGTATTGTCATGTGGCGTTTGCGCCACCTGTGATAGTTGATAAATCCTGACCCCTAATCACATTCTGCCAACAGAGATTGCCGAGCGCCCATGCGGAAACACTATGTTGCGCGAGCCCCTGGATTGGGTTTATCCCAAATTGTTGGCCGGATTATTGCGTGAAGTCAGGAAACGTAAAATAAACAGGGTCGCGATTAGTGCCATGCCGAGGACGACAATCCAAATCCCGACGTTGATGAAAAGTGGTTTCGTCAGAAGTTCGCGTTTCGCATTTGGCGATGGCCATTTCGGCGGAACCTCCGATGGTCCCGTTGCACCGTGAACTAATTCAGAGAGTGTAAGGAACGGAAAAGGCCAACCTTGCCGCATCGTTAGTTCATCAGTGCGCCCAGCGGGGGCTGGTCCAGTCGAATAAGTAACGCACTCGAAATTGCGGCGCATGTTGAGGCAAAGCACAAGCGCGCAAATCGAACAACCAACCATCAGTTGGGCAATTGAGAACCGAAAGTGGTGGAATTCTGCAGGCATTGGGCACGTCCAACAGGGTTTGAGCGACCTAACGACCCGGATCACCCGGTCGGCGCGAGCGATCATTCACTTCAATCAATCCCGACTCGCCGACTCGGGTGCATCCGATGGTTCGTCGGCACTTGCGTTCGAGTTCGCGGATGGGCTTAGTATGATCGAGGCGGTTTCCGCTCGCGTATAAACTGGTGCTCGCGTCCATCAATTGTAAGCACAAAATAGTTTGCTGTTTTCTTAATGAGCACAGTCTTATCGTTTGAGTCGTCAGATGGTATTTCGGCCCAACGAAACTCTCCGGCCGCCACTAGGACGCACTTTTTATCAAGTTCACCGAACGATTGTTTCTCGTCCGCAAAAGTGTACGTAACCGTGATGCTTGACTTGGATCGTTCTCGAATTTTCGCTTTGAAGCTGACACTTTTTCGTCGCCCAAAGTGGGGAATCTCCCAGTAGGTACCGGAGATCAGTAGCGAATCAGATTCCGCATCTGGTTGAAACATAAGATCATCTATTTGCCGGTAGCCAGGGCCGGTTTCAGTTTGGATCTCGATACTTTTTGCATGACGCCATTTCCCCAATAGCCAAGACACACCTGTATTCGATGCAGCGCCACTCGGACGATCTTCTGTAGAGTTCGCAGCGTCCTGTGAGTAAGCGGGAAAAGATGCTGCCTCCAAGGCGACTACCACAGACAGAAAGAGCGTTGATCGGTATTGGGGATACAGCTTCATGTCCATTCCGGTGTAGATATTACTTGGGCCGATTCGACATAAAGAATTCATGAAGTCCGTGGTCTGAGGCAAGCGGGCTGGATACACCTGCTGACCAGGCCCTGATCGTTCTCTTACAAGACATCACCATTCCGTTTGTGGTTCAAAACACTGACACCCCAACCACGGAGCCCTCTTATGATGATCCTTTCCCATCTGCAAATCAACGTCTGCACCTTGGCAAGTTTGACACTGTCTGCTGCCGGACTCCTTTGTTTGACGTCGCCGACTGTTTGACGTCGCCGACGACTCAAATCGATCACGCACCAACGCCGCCGAAAATTATTAAACGCACGGCGCAATGCGACAATGGACCGGTCCATGAAAGAGGGTGGGGAAAGCACCGGAGCCCAGATTATCCAACCCCGAAAGACAACTGGGCCCGCGCACCAACTCCACCCAATGTCGCGAACAAGCACCCGTCCGATCACACGCGATCCAAGAGCAACCGTGATCGGCCCGATACATTCGGCGAGACGAATCGATCACGTATGAACGCCGCTGAAAATTTTTAACGCAAAGACGCAAAGACGCGGAGACGCGGAGACGCGGAGACGCAAAGAGTTTCTGCTCGATGCTTTGCGCGTTTCCGTCTCTGCGTTTCATTCAACCGAACGGCGCAATGCGACAAGCGACCAGTCCACGAA
>JABDKS010000744.1 GCA_013002105.1 Pirellulaceae bacterium
GCGCCGATCCGTATCAGAATGATCGACTCGGGCGATTAAGCCTGACAAAATCCGGATTGGCGAACCGTGATCAAACGGTGTTTCAGTGGTGTCGCCGTCAAAAGGTGCCTGTGGCAGTCGTCATGGCGGGCGGCTACGCCCGGGAAATCAACGATATCGTCCAGATTCACGCATCCACGCTCACTCTGGCAAGTAATCACTGCAAACTTCTGTCTCAGCCGCTATTATAGAACGCGCGTTGTTTGTCAGCGAGAACAGGCCCTTGATGGGGGTGCTGCAGTTCACTCAGTTGGCCAGTGGACAAAAGCATCCAACACCGATTCATTGCCAAAATCAGCTCGACGCTGCCAATTCAGCCACGTGGCGTGGGGAATCGGTGTTGATCGTTTATTAGGTATACGTCCGCTACGATGAAATCAGTCACCGAAATTCTCAAACGCAGCAGTACTGGTCAGGCTGGTGAAACAGACAAACTGTTTACCGCGATGTATGACGACCTTCGTCGACTCGCCGGACGATTTCTTCAGAACGAACCGCTTCGTCATCGCCTCAGTTCGTCATCGCTGGTCCATCAAGCCTACATGCGAATGGTGGATCAATCGCGAATCAATTGGCAGGGCAAAACCCACTTCTTTGCGATCGGTGCCACGGTCATGCGTCGCATTTTGGTCGACCACGCTCGTAAAGTTCATTCGCTCAAACGCGGTGGCGGCTGGGATCGCAGGCAACTGACTGATGATGTCACGTTTGAATTGAGCCACGATAGCGATGTCGTCGCACTGGACGACTTGTTGCAAACACTTGCGGATTTGAATCCACGCCAGGCAAAAATTGTCGAGTTAAGATTTTTTGGCGGAATGACCATGCGAGAAATCGCGGCGGAAATGAACCTTGGTTTGCGAACCGTCGAAAAGGAATGGGCCATGTCGCGTGCTTGGATGAGGCGTGAGTTACGCAGTGGCGACATTTCTGCAGATGACCTCGATTGTTCGTCTGACGATGATGATCAGAATGCCGAGTCTCCTCTTTCGCAGACGCCAGACACTGAGAACGGTTGATGGACGCTGTTCGGTACGCACGGATTCGCGAGTTATTTCTCGAAACCGAAGATCTTCCGCCCGATCAACACGTTGCGTATTTGGAATCGAAGGTCGGTGATGACCGGCAGTTGATTGGCGAAGTCCTCTCGTTGTTGGCCGAACATGACGCCGAATCCGCTCGGATCGAAGGCGAACGTGCCAAACCTGTGCAGCCGCCCATCATGACAACCAATCCTGTGTTGCCAGGTGCCGCGTCGGATCCGGCCGCAGGTCCCGCGCACAAAACCGACAAGCAAAACACGCGAAAGCAAAAAACAAAGCAACAAGGTCCTGACAAACAAAAAACATCGACGTCGGACTCGCCATCGCTTGACCACACAACGCGACGAAGCAACCGGTCGATTTCGTCCGAAGTCACACTGCACGGAGCGCAACGGACCCACGCTTCGCCTCGCTATAGCCAAGGAACACCTCATAGCGGTTCGCAACCACGCAACTCCTTTTGGGATCAGCGTACCCGCCGGAACCGACGGCTCAATTCAGGCTGGTTATGGTTGGCTGCCGTGCTGCCCACCGCATTGATCGGTTGGTGGACTTATGCCCAAGTCGCGGCTAGCCAGCGTGCCGCGATACGCAACGAACTTTCCGGCTTGGCCGACACGGTGACTTTGTCGACCGAAGGTTTTCTGAATGACAAAGCGCAACTGGTCCGATCCTGGTCGCGCCAGACGGTGGTTCGACAATCGGTCATCGAATTGGTCGATCTAGCAAAACAAGACAAACCGGCCGACGCGTTGAAGACCGCGCCGCAATCAGCGTTGATCCATTCCCAGTTGCGTGAGTTATCGGGATACGAGCAGGTCAAGTTTGTCATCTGGGATCGCGCAGGAACAACCTTGGCAAGCTGGCAGGAAGATCGTGCGGATGTTGGCACGCCGATCCCACCAAGTGGGGCGGCCAATCTGGCACGCGTGATGCGCGGCGAGACGGTGCTGTTCGGTCCTGCCCGCCTACGTGACGAAGACAACGGGTTTGTACCTGAAACCGACGAGCCCGTGATGGCTAACATCGTCCCGATCCGCAATGCCGATGAAGACGTCATTGCGGCGATGTTGGTACGCGGCATCGACATGTACAAAGACTTTGACCGGATGTTCCTGGAAATCTCCCAAACATCCGGACTGGATGTCTATGCCGTCGATCGACGCGGTGTCATGGTCACCGCCAGCCCGCGCGCGTCCGAGGCCGCACGGGTCGTAGAACTGGAGCTTCAGCCGAATCAGTTCGCAGCCGTGTTGCGAGTCAGCGATCCCGGCGTCGCCCTGAGCCCCAAAAATGTGGGTCAAGTTCGGCGCACCGCGTTGCCGCTGACGTATTCAGTTGCCGGCGCGACAACCGGGCATCCCGATGTACGTGTCGACGATTACCGCAACTATTGCGGTGTTCCCGTAGTGGGCGCGTGGCGTTGGAACGAGCGTTGGCAACTGGGCATTCTGGTGGAACACGATTCAAAAACCGCGTTCGCGCCAACGCGGATTGTTCGCTTCGGTTTCCTGCTACTCGCAACGCTGTTGACGATCACGGCGTTTGCCGCAGCCACCCAAATCGCAAAACAGACCTCACGTGCGCATGCGGCAATCCACCCTTTAAGTCGATATGAACTAATCAGTGAATTGGGCAGTGGAGGCATGGGGGTTGTCTACAGGGCCAGACACCGGCAACTCGGACGCGACACCGCACTGAAGGTCCTACGCGGTGACCGACAAAATCGCGAGGATCGTTTGCGGTTCGACCGCGAAGCAAGATTGGCAGCGTCGCTCAGTAATCCACACAGCGTGATGATCTACGATTACGGACGTAGCGAAGAAGGCGAAGCGTTTTGCGTGATGGAGTTTCTCAAAGGCATCACACTGTACGAAGTTGTCACGCGCAGTGGACACCAGAGTTTTGGGCGTGTGCTATTCATATTGCGACAAATTTGCGACGCATTGGCCGAAGCACACAATCTTGGACTACTCCACCGGGACATTAAACCTCAAAACGTCATGCTCTCGCTCGATCCATCGGTTGGCGATTGGGCGGTTGTATTCGATTTTGGTCTGGCGAAACCGTTGAAACCCGATGCCGGAACGTACCAGACTTCCGAAACTGTCTGGGCGGGCACACCGATGTACATGGCTCCCGAGCGTTACCGTGAACCCGGCGGCATGGATCCACGGTCAGACATCTATTCGGTCGGCTGCATCGCCTATTTCCTCTTGTCCGGCCGCCCACCATACATGGAATGCGATCCGGAATCGCTTTTTGCCCTCGTGCTTAGCGAACAGCCAATCGGAATTGAGATTCATCGTGGCGAATTGGTTCCCGAATCGATCACAAAAATAGTCAATCGTTGCATGGCAAAAAATCCAGAAGAACGCTTTCGCACGGTCGAAGAATTATCGACGGTCGTTGACGAACTCCGTAACGAATATCCATGGACCGCCGAGGAAGCGAGAAACTGGTGGCGGTTGCATGGTGACGACGCCTGAGCAGGGCGCGGCAGGAACGGTCCGCATCGAGCCGGTCAGCGAATCGGGCCCGGTCAGCGAATCAGGCCCGGTCAGCGAATCAAATCCCAAAGTCGGGAATCCAGAAGCGAATCGGCGATCAAAATCGAGCCGCTGAAATCTTGTGATCGCGTGTGCTCACTCGGAACCGCAACCGTTTGAGCTCCCGCCGCGACCGCCGCCGCACAACCGTTTCCGCTATCCTCGAGTACCAACATTTGCGACGCATCAATGGACAAACACTCGGCGGCTTTCAAATACATCTCCGGGTGGGGCTTGCCATGCGAGACGTCATCCCCGGTCAGCACAAACGCCAGTGAATCACGCCATGTAACCTTTGCAAATATTTTGTCGACAAACTTTCGCTGACTGCTGGTCGCCAGACCAAATGGAATCCCGCTGTCTTGGAGAAACCCGATCCACTCGCCCAGCCCAGGCATTTCCTGCAACTGATCGGTCAAAAGCGCGCCGTAAAGTTTGTCCGATTCGGCCAATAAAGCCTTCGGTTCGTCACTGAGCGAATGAAAGCGGACCATTTGTTCGATGGCCGAAACGCCGATTCGCCCCATCATTCGTTGCTGTAACTCGGCACTGTAGCGATGGCCACGGCGTTGAAGCAGTGTGTCGCCGACTTGCCAATACAGTTTTTCGGTGTCGAATAAGAGACCGTCCATGTCTAACGCAACGCCGCGGATCGGCTGCGCCGATGACGGAGTCAAGGAGTTTTGCGATTTGTCAGCGTCCGATTCGCACATAGATCGTGTTCTCGCCAGTTGGTCTATCGAAGGATCCGGTTCGTTTGCGCGTTCACTGGCCGGAGCGAGTACGGCGGGAGTGATCCGCGAGGATGCACCGCATTGGGGGATCGAGCCGTATCTGCCCATCGAAGCACGATCACTACGCGAATACTTGATCGCTCGACAGGAATTGAACCCCGACCGACTTGCGTGGTTCCAGCAACGCTGCCAGCAGATCGAAAGTCTAGTTCACCTACGCACCGGTTCGTACCACACTCGATTTGCCGAATTGTACGCGGCACTCGATCCGGACACCGATAGCCTGATCCCCGAGCAGGTCGATCGACAAGAAAGCGACTTGGAAACGACGCAACTGATGGCGTTGTGCGACGAAATTTTGATCCGCGCAGGTTACCGCCGTTTGGCCCAACAAGAAATCGAAAATTGTGTCGGCATCGCCAGCCAATGGGGCGTGCCGCTGCATGTGAATTTTGACCTGTTCGAGCATCTCGCCGTATACGCTCGCGGCGATGTGGTCGGAACCAGACTACGCCGTCAATGGCGAAAACTTTATCAGACAGAACAAGTCGATGTACCCATCTACCAACGCATGGTCGTCGTTTTTGAACTCCAGGACGACAATCACACGGCCGAAGAACTAGCAGCGTCCGCGGTCCATCTGCGAATGTTCAAAAACATCCCCAAGCAAGACGTCGACATGCTGCTGCCGGGAACCCGCGTTCGGCTCAGCAAAATCGACCGAGCAAAAATCATCGTACCCAGCTTGGGAGGCTGGCTGCTATCGATGCGAAAGATCGCCCAAATCATGTTTCTGTGGTTTGCGCTGGCCTACTACAGCGTGGCTGTGATCGCAATCTTGGTCCTGGCAGGGATCGGCTACTTTATCAAAAGTTTGTTCAGCTATTTCCGAACCAAGGATAAGCGATTGCTGGACCTGACGCGAAATCTCTATTTTCAAAAGCTCGATACCAATGCGGGCGTCGCTTACCGAATGATCCAGCAAGCCCACCGGCAATCCACCGTCGAATCCATCCTGGCGTACTATGCTATCGCCACGAGCGATCAACCGATCAGCAATCGTCGGTTACGTCGGCGATGCGAGAGAATCTTGCGCGAAGCCATCGAAATCGAAACGTCGTTTCAAGTAGACCGTGCGTTGGTCGCGTTGTGCGAATCTAACATGATTCAACCCAGTGGTGACGGGCTGCATTGGGAACTCGCCTGAGCGAACGCCGGCATTGCTCCGCCGCACTACCGGCGCGATCAAAGCGCCTCGCGAATTCCGTCTTCGACCTGGGGCAGATCATCCAACGACTCCAGACCGAATAAAGTCAGGAATCGCTCGGTCGGGTAGTAATGGGGCACGCTACGTCCGCCCTCCGGTGGTTTCTCGCGACGCATTTCCAGCAACTGACGTCGCACCAGTTGGCTCAGCAGCGATCCACTTTCGCGACCACGCTGATCCTGTACGATCTGCGAGGTAATGCCGGGCTGATAGGCCACCAATGCCAATACCTCAATGGCCGCTTGACTCAATCGCGCTTCGCGAACTTTCCCCAAAAAAGATCGGCGAACTGCTTCGACCGCCGGCGCGATCGTCATCCGATATCCCTGTTCGTCCTTGACAATCCGCAATGCCTGCTCGGTCGCGCGATACGATGCGTTCAGTTGATCAATCAGTTCTATCACTTCATCAGGTGTCACGTCGCGCATCAGCGACGCTAGACGCTGTTCACTGAACGATCGATTCTCCGGATGACCAACAAACAGAGCGGCTTCGATGATCGTCTCGGGAGTGGCCACGTCATCCTCAGCAGCATCGACTTCCTGCTGCGACTCATCCTGATCACCGCCGCCCGTGTCATCGACGGTTTCTTGTTCAACAGGTGCAAACGATTCGGGATCATGCTTGGCAGCCGCTTGTGCATAAGCGGCACCTAAATCATCGAGCGACAATTCGACCAATTCGCCATCACCCTCCGCGTCGTCTCGAATGTCGTCCGTTGCGTCCAATTCGTCGGGATCATCGTCCATTGATATCGTTGTCCTTTGCTACGCAATGGTCTCGCAAACCTAGAGCACTTTTACTTAATACGTGGGATCAATCGCAGGCCAGGACCTGTCCTGGCACAGCTGCGCCAGGACAGGTCCTGGCCTACGAGAAAACTAAAATTGCTCTAAACCCATTCTTGCGTGGTAGGCTTGATGACGATTTCCGGCACGTTGGCCCGCGGTGGCAATTCGCAAATCGACAAAACCACCGAAGCGATGTCTTCGGGCTGGAGAATCGAGTCTTTGTGTTCCTGCGAAACCGGCGTCGGGCGGTTATCCAAAATGGGCGTGTTCACCTCGCCGGGATAGACATTCGTAATGCGGACGCCTTCATCGCGGACCTCATTGGACACTGCCGTCCCCAAGGCCGTCATCGCGAACTTGCTGGCGCAGTAAACGACGCCGCCAAGCGTGATCGCGCGTTTCCCGGCAACCGAAGAAATATTGACAATCAAACCATCTTTACGCTTGCGCATGTCGGGCAACACCTGCGTCATGCATCGATACGCGCCGGTCGCGTTGATTTGCATCACCCGATCCCAGTCGGCCGGGTCCATCGCCGCCATCGTGCGATTTTGAATATTGATACCAGCGCTATTGACCAGAATGTCGACTTCGCCAACGTTGTCCCGCAGATCCGTAAAGAACCGCTCAATGCTTTCCGCGTCCGCAACGTCCACGACATGGGAGCGGATGGTGTGTTTGCAAGTGATCGAGTCGGCAAGTTTCTGCAGCGGCTCAATTCTTCGGCCACCCACGGTGACACGACAGCCAGCTTCAGCAAGTACTCTTGCGATTCCAGCTCCGATCCCCGTTCCACCACCTGTGACGGCGACCACTTTTCCTGACAAATTACTCACGCTTTCGAACCTGCTCTCATTGCGATGACTGCGATCGGATTGATTCATTTCTGCGGCAGCAGTCTATCAAAATCCCCGATCGTCAGGCCATGTCCCTCGACGCGTCTCCGAGAGACTCGACGCGTCTCCAAGAGAATGGCACGACCGTCGAGAGCCGACGTGCAGACCTAGTCAGTGCGAGATGGATCGCCACGCTGGAGAGTGAATTGCCCTCGGGCGGTTCACAGTTTGATCACCGTCCAGCCTTGCTGCCATTTTGCGCTGCGGGTCCCCGGAAACCGACTCCAAAGCACTGCTGGCCGCCAGAAGGGGCAGTCACAAACAGGACGAAACGCCCTGTTTTTAGCAATTTCTCTCAGAATGTGCGGTCTAAAGGATTACAGGACGCGTGGTAGAGAGAACAGCGATCTGCGTGATAATTATCGCCGTTTGAGTCAGACGATTCGTAGGCAAAAGCCCGAATCATTGGCGAGCAATCAATGACCACAAACCAAGCGGCGTTGATTGAAATCATTCGGCTCGATTTACTTCACGCATCAGATATCGACGACCTTGATTCGGCATGGATATGCGGAAGCTTGCAACCTGAACGACCGCGAAAGTATTTCGCTTTCGTTTCTTTTGAGGCTGAGTAACAACGACAAAATGTCTTCGCATTAATCCAACTAATACACCATCACGTTGCGACGCCGAATGCAAACTGCAATCGCATTGTGATCTTTCCGTAACCAGCTTTCTTTGCCACCTCGTCGTGTGCATCCAAGGGAGCGCTTTTCTGCGGACATCAAAAGTTAACGGCTGAGATGCCGGGCGTGTTACCTGTAGTAATACGTCCCGGTGTTTCGCTCACTCCATCGCACAAACGGTCGACGTTTGTGTCTGCGCAGGATGTCTGATGGAGTGAGCGAAACATCGATTCATTCAGCGTCGTGCGAGATCCATCGAAACCAAAATTGTTTTTTATTTTGATGGAACCAAACCCAAAACTGATCATCAAACGTACACTACCCAGAGAGGACGTCGCCCACACAACCAGAGGGCGGTCAACATTTGAAACGAAAGGTACAGGACAGCGTTTCCGGTTTTTTGCTCACCGCATCGTTCCATTCGTTTTGCGGTTCGTGCCCCTCCGCGTTACTTCGTGGCGGTGCGGTGTGCAAAGCATCGGAACACCGATGATCAACGCGTTGCTTGACTCACTGCATCACATATCCAACCACACGGTTCGTGCCCCTCCGTGTGATGTGATGCAGTGAATCAATCATCGCGAATGTTCAGAAGAGAAATCTTCTGACGACAGGATTCACGCGATTGCCGGGCGGGTAGTCGCGCGGATCGCCGTGGCCATGGTCGATTTATCGGCCATGGTCCGGCGTTTGACTCACTACATCTCGTTCCAATACGTACGGTTGGCCCTACCAATACGTGAGATGTGGTGAGTCAAACGCCGATGGCGACTGTCGATACTCCATTGTCTGCAATCACAGCATTGGCAGCGAAAAACGTGGCGTGGTCAAACGGTTATGCCACCGCTTTGCGTCGACTCGCGTCCCAACGATATCGGCTTTTGAGTTAATCTCATACAGTCAGTTTCTCGTTTCTTGGGACCTCCGTATGCCTACAAAAATCGGCTTCTTGATCGCGCTGATCAGCCTAAGTTTCCCCGTCAGTGATGCCTGCAGTCAGACGGACGATCGGCCAAACATTCTGTTTATCTTCCTGGATGATTACGGATGGCGCGATTGTGGGTTCATGGGATCCGATTACTACCAGACCCCAAACTTGGATGCTCTGGCTGCCCAAGGAATGATCTTTACCAATGCGTACGCTGGGGCAGCAAACTGCGCCCCATCGCGAGCGTGTCTGCTGTCAGGCCAATATTCTCCTCGGCACGAAATCTACAACGTCGGAACGACGCTGCGAGGGAATCCCAAACACGCGCGTTTAAAACATATTCCCGGTACGGATGTTCTGAAAACAGATATTCGAACTTGGGCGCACGTGATCCGTGACGCGGGATATCGCACTGGCACGATCGGCAAGTGGCATTTGAGCGAGAATCCTTTGCCGTATGGATTCGATATTAACTTTGCTGGATCCCACAGCGGCAGTCCGCCACGCGGTTATTTTCCACCCCATTCCGATGTCCCCGGTCTGCTATCCTGGCCACGTGATCAGTATCTGACAGATCGGCTCAGTGATGAAGCGATCGCATTTATCGATCGCAACCAATCGCGTCCCTGGTTTTTGTACTTAACCCACTTCGCAGTTCACACGCCGCTCCAGGCCAAACAAGCTCTCGTGGAACAGTATGAGCAAAAACCCAAAGGCAAGCTTCATAACCACGCTGTGATGGCCGCAATGATTCACAGCGTCGACGAAGGCGTCGGTCGCATCGTTGACAGGATCGAAGCACTCGGGCTGACGAACAAAACGGCAATCGTCTTTACTTCCGATAACGGTGGCTACGGTCCAGCCACTTCGATGGCGCCGTTAAAGGGATACAAGGGAACCTACTACGAAGGAGGAATTCGTGAACCTTTCTTTGTCAAATGGCCTGGTGTCGTTCCCGCCGGTATCCGATGCGACGCACCAATCATCAACGTTGATTTGTATCCAACATTTTGTGAAATGACCGGCGCGACGCTGCCCGTTGATCAACCGCTTGACGGAAAAAGCTTGATGCCGCTACTGCGTAACGGCGATCAAGCAAAAAGTCCGCACGCCGGAGCCTTTGCCAATCGTGCCATCTACTGGCATTTCCCCGCCTATCTGCAGAGCTATCAACGGTGGGACGAACAGCGGGACCCCTTGTTCCGCAGTCGTCCCTGTACCGTGATGCGACGTGGCGATTGGAAACTACACGAGTATTTCGAGGACGGTGGCCTGGAACTTTACGACCTGAAAACAGATCCAGGCGAAAAAACGAATCTTGCCGCCAGCAGGCCCGACAAGTTGGCGACGATGCACGCTGAGATGAAACGGTGGCGCAGTGAAACGCATGCACCGGTTCCGACAGAGCCGAACCCACGATTCAACGCCGCGGCTGAGAAAAAAGCGATTGCAGAAAAGTCCGCCAAGCGAAAAGCGGGATGAAACGCGCGGCCGGTGCACACCCGATCCGCCCCAGCGAGGTGATCGGGCGGAATTGACGCGTATCAACTAGAATAGCACCTAGCGTCTCGCCCCTCCCTCCCCAATTTCAGGTCACACCCGCCCCGTGTTTCGCGCGTTCCACTGCTGGCTGTCCATCTTTGTTGTGATGACCGCCGTGTCAGCACAAGATCGCAAGCAATCGGTCGATTTCATTCGCGACATTCAGCCGATCATTTCAGAAAATTGCAACTTCTGTCACGGTCCCGATGAAGAACAGCGTCAAGCAGACTTGCGACTGGATGTCGAAGACGAAGCGATTTCTGTGATTCAGCGGCACTCTCGCGAAGACAGCGAATTGTTCGCCAGACTAATCGCCAGTGACGATCCCGATACGTTGATGCCGCCTCCTGAATCAAACCGCAAATTGACGGCCGATCAGATTGAATTGATTGGCCGCTGGATTGATCAAGGTGCCCAATGGGAACAACACTGGTCCTTTCGCCCGATCGAAAAACCTACGCCGCCGCAATTTCAACCCTTCGACGGCGTACCGATACACAATCAAATCGATGCGTTCGTTCAACAACGATTGCGGCTGGAGAGTATGGCCCCCGCACCAGCGGCCGATCGACGCACGCTGATCCGGCGATTGAGTCTTGATCTGACTGGGCTGCCACCCACGCCGACCGACGTGACCGGTTTTGTCAACGACACCCAACCCGATGCATACGACCGTCTCGTTCAGCGCCTGTTGGACTCGCCTGCTTTCGGCCAGCGGATGGCGTGGGACTGGCTGGATGCTGCTCGTTACGCTGACACGAACGGCTATCAAGGTGATCGCGAACGAACAATGTGGCCGTGGCGCGACTGGGTCACACGAGCATTCAATGAGAACCTGCCGTTTGACCAATTCACAATTTGGCAATTGGCTGGCGATCAATTACCCGACGCAACCCTGGAACAAAAACTGGCAACAGGATTCTGCCGAAACCATCCCATCAACGGCGAAGGCGGCCGGATCGCCGAAGAGAATCGTGTCGAATATGTCATGGACATGTCCGAAACCATGGGAACGGTATGGCTGGGACTCACGCTGAATTGCTGTCGGTGCCACGACCACAAATACGATCCGATCACGAACGAAGAGTACTACCAATTCTTCGCATTCTTCAATCAAACTCCAGTCAAAGGGAGCGGCGGTGACCCGCAAACCGCTCCCGTGATCAGTGTCCCCGACGCGCAGCAAACCAGGCAACTCGCCAAACTGAATGAACAAATTGCATCGGCCGATCAACAGCTTCGAGAGCTTTCCAAGACGCTTGTCGATGCACAGGCCGACTGGGAAAGAGAACGTACGAACGAGTTATCGACAGCAACGCAGTGGGAGATCCTTGATCCAGAAAAGTCATTTGCCAACCGACAGCGGATGCGGGTGTTAGCAGATCAGTCAATTCTGACTGCCGGTCCCAACCCTGACAACGATACGTATACCGTGCTGGCAACACCAAAGAATCAAACGATCACAGGTGTTCGGTTGGAGGCTTTGCGACATGACACGATGACCAAAGGTGGGCTGGCGAGATCTGACAGCGGAAACTTTGTCTTGACGTCGATGGAAATCGCAATCGTCGACCCCAACGATCCGGATTCGACAACGCCGATTTCGATCGAGTCTGCCGATGCAACGTTCGAACAGGGTGGCTGGAAAATCACCGATACGTTCGACGATGATCCTCAGACCGGCTGGGCGGTCTATCAAGGTAAACCGGTGGATCGAGACCATGCGGCAATCTGGCGGTTCGCCTCTGCGATCGACGTACCCGCCGGAGCACAGCTTGAATTTGTATTACGTCACGATTCGAAACACAAGAATCACAACCTCGGTCGATTTCGACTTTCGGTGGCAACCCATGACCGCCCAGAACTCACCAGCGAGGACGATGAGTTGATCGCGGCACTTAAAACCGAGCCCAAGCAACGATCCGATGAACAAAATAAAGCGATCGGCAAAGCACATCGCGAATCTGACGCCACGTATCAAAGCGTCAAACAAAAACGCGATGGTCTTGCCAAGCAGCTAGCGAATCTGCAAAAAAAGATTCCCCGTGTCATGGTCATGGAAGATATGGCTGAGTCGCGAAAATCATTTGTCTTGGAACGAGGCATCTACAACAAGCCGACCGATGAAGTGGAACGTGCGTTTCCGGAGTTTCTGCCCCGCGGTGAGATTGCGAAACAAACGCCCAATCGATTGGCCCTCGCGCGGTGGCTGGTCGACGACGCCAATCCGCTGACAGCTCGCGTCACGGTGAATCGTTTTTGGCAGCAGTTTTTTGGCATTGGTTTGGTCAAGACGACGGAGGACTTCGGACGCCAAGGCGAAACGCCGATTCATCTAAATTTGCTCAACTGGCTGGCCGCCGATTTTCGTGGGAACGATTGGAATGTGAAGGAGCTACTACGAAAGATCGTCACCAGCCACACCTATCGCCAATCGTCCAAAATGACGCCGGATCTACTCGAAACGGACCCCCACAATCGATTGCTTGCTCGCGGCGCCCGACACCGCATGCCATCGTGGATGTTGCGTGATCAAGCGCTCGCCGTCAGTGGTCTGCTTTCCTCGGTCAACGAGGGCCCCGCCGTCAATACGTATCAACCGCCGGGCATTTGGGAGGAGGCTTCGTTCGGCAAGAAAACCTACCAGCAAGATACGGGTGAGAAACTCTACCGCCGCAGCCTTTATACATTCTGGCGGCGAATCATCGCGCCGACCATGTTCTTTGACAACGCGACACGACAGACGTGCACGGTCAAAACCGCGCGTACCAATACACCACTGCACGCTTTGCAAACTTTCAATAATGTCGCCTATGTCGAAGCGGCTCGAGCATTAGCGGAGCTAGCTCTTCAGTCGGATGCCACATCCGCTGATGAACGAATCGACTTCATTCTCCAGCGTGTATTGGCGCGCGGCGCGACCGAAGCAGAGAAGACCATTTGACACGTGGGCTCCAACGCGCACGCAAGGAATTTTCCGCGGCGCCATCTTCGGCCCAAAAGTTCTTGGGCGTTGGCGAATCCGGTCGAGACGAATCCATCGATCCGGTCCAGCATGCCACTTGGACGTCTCTCTGTCTGGCTGTTTTGAATTTTGACGAGACACTCAATCGAGAATAGTCGTATGAATCCGTTGGAACAAAATCGCTTGCATCAGACTCGCCGACAGTTTTTTGGTAAGTCGGCGACCGGTCTCGCGACCGCCGCGCTTGCCGGTTTGTTGCAGCGAGATGCAAATGCGGCTGGAAGTTCCGAGCGCCGATTCGGCGGGCTCAACGCGTTACCGCACTTTGCGCCAAAAGCAAAACGTGTCATCTATCTTTTTCAGAACGGTGCACCGACGCATGTCGATCTGTTCGACTGGAAACCCAAACTGAAAGAGATGCACACAACGCCGGTTCCCAATTCCTACATCGGTGATCGGCGGTTTAGCACCATGACCGGCAACGCAGACGGAAAACTGCTGCTCGCACCGATCGAACCCTTCGCACAACACGGCCAGAGTGGTGCCTGGGTCAGCGAACTGATGCCATACACGGCCAAAATCGCCGACGAACTGTGCTTTGTAAAGAGCTTGCATACCGAGCAAGTCAATCACGCGCCGGCGATCAACTTTATGCTCAGCGGCGGCGAAATGCCGGGCCGTCCGACGCTGGGCGCTTGGTTGACGTACGGTTTGGGAAGCGTCACGGATGAACTGCCGGCGTTTGTTGTGATGACCAGCATCACCAAAGACACATCGTGCGGACAGATTTTCTACGATTTCTATTGGGGCAGCGGCTTTCTCCCATCGCGGTTTCAAGGCGTCAAATTTCGCGGCAGTGGAGATCCGGTACTGTATGTCTCCAACCCCGATGGAATGAGCCGACAAATGCGGCGAGGTTGGTTGGATGACATTGCAAAAATCAATGAGATAAAAATGCAAGAGTATGGCGATCCGGAAATCGCCACACGCATCGCACAATACGAAATGAGTTTCAAGATGCAGGCGAGCGTTCCCGAACTGGCCGATCTCTCGGGCGAGTCCAAGGAAACGCTGGAGATGTACGGACCTGGCGTTCAGCAACCGGGTACGTTTGCACACAACTGCTTGCTTGCACGCCGATTAGTCGAACGCGGCTGCCGATGTGTACAGCTGATGCATGCCGGATGGGATCAGCACAACAGCTTGACGACCGAACTGTACAGCCAGTGCCGCGACACCGATCAGTCCAGCGCCGCCCTGGTGATGGACCTCAAACGGCGCGGCTTGCTGGAGGACACATTGGTGGTATGGGGTGGCGAATTTGGACGTACACCATTCTTGCAAGGCGACATTTCCAATCGACCACGGTGGGGACGGGACCATCACCCCTACGCATTCACTCTCTGGATGGCCGGGGGAGGTGTCCAGCCTGGTGTCAGTTACGGGGCAACCGACGACTTGGGCATGAACGTCGTCGAAAAGCCGGTTCATGTGCACGATTTGCAGGCGACTTTGCTGCACCTGATGGGGATCGACCACGAACGATTGACCTATCGATTCCAAGGGCGCCAGTTCCGATTGACCGACGTCCATGGTCACGTTGTCAACGACATCTTGATTTAATCAGTCGATCAGATTTTGTGGTTTCCGCGGCGGTCCTGGCGGGGCTGGCTTTTTCTCAATCGGTGGGCCCAATTCAATACCACCGGGAACGTGACTGGTGTATTGCCAATCTTGATTCTGTGGATCCCAACCGCTTAACAAACCCGATTTGTTAAATAGGCGTCTTGCCGTGACGTACACGTCATAGCTGTCAGGCAATACGTAAAAACGCGCGTAATACTGGGCGGGGTCAATCAAATTCAGGTACTCCGCGCGAACCGCCGAACGCGGATTAATCAGCTGACGATCCGTGCCACCTCGACCTTCGCGCGGAATGAATCGCAAACGCAAATGACGGTTTGCGACGATGTAATACTCCACATCAAAAAACATGTCTTGATCTTTTAGCTTTTCCCAAAACTTAGCGAACGTGGCGGGATCGTATCCCTTGACAGGATCTTTCTGTATTCTCGCTCGCGCGATGATCTCCTTGGCACGCAACTCGGCACGCTTGCGAAACACCTCGATATTCAACGGATACACCTTGTTTTCTGCGCAGATGATCGGCACTTGCTTTGCGCCCTGCGGTGGGGGACGCGGGTTCGGGATACTGACCTTGATGTCGGCGGGCGCAGGTTTCCGCGGCGTCTTGGACAACATTGCTTCCAGTTTCGCCTTCTCATCGAGCGTCGTGGTAATGAGCGTTTGCAATTCGTTTCGTTTTGCCTCGGTATCGGCGATCTTCTTCAGATTGGCTTCCGCCATCGCTTTGTCTTCCTTGATTTTCAGAGCGAATTGATTCTGTTCTTTCTTTTTCTCCTCCAACAACTTCTTGCGTCGTTCCAATAGCTCCTTTTTCTTCTGCAGTTCTTCCTTCTGTTTTTCGCTGTCGATATCCAACGGCGAGATCAAAATACGCTCCAGATCCTTCTCTTCTTCTTTCTTCTCACGAAGCTCCGCTTTGACTGTCTCCAACTGTTCCGTGTCGACCTGATTCTCTTGAATCACCTTACTCACGACATCCGCCACGCTCATCTGAGTGACGATCAAAACGAGCACCAAAATCCCGACGACGTTGGTCATGGTATCGAGGAGTGAATCGAGTCCACCATCGTCATCGTCATTACCGCTTCTGCGTACAGCCATCGTGGATCCTATCTCTTCCGTTTGTTGAAGGCACTCAGATCGATTCGTCCTTGGCCGACAACTGGAATTTTTCCGTTGCGGATATCACGTCCGTTACACAGGTCACGGCACATCCGATACGTTCCCAGTCCATCACTTCGCACCAGGAAAACGATTGAATCGTCCTTGCCGTTCGCGACCAAATTCAACAGTTCCAAAAAATCCTTGTCTTTGACAATGTCTGCCTGGCGTATCCGTTTGGGTTCGTCCAAGTTGTGCAAAACGATCGATCCGTTGGCCGCCTCGACGAAGTGCGGCGTAAAATTCAAGCCACTCCCTTGCGGCAACACCGTCACGTTTCCTTCGGTCGGTGCATCTTTTCGTTCGTTCAGTTCCTTCTCCAGTTGCGCCAGCTCCTCCTTCAGTTGGTCAAACTGCCGCTGCATGTCGGCGGCCGTTTCGCGATCCTTGGGGTTCACCTCAGGGATCACAATTTGCACTTTCTGTTGCTCCGCCAATTCCTTCTCGATTTTCTCAAGCTCGGCAAGTAACTGCTCAAGCTCGGCGACCGTCATCGTCAGGGCCTTCTTGTCCTTGCGGATCTCCAGCGCGGCGGATTTCGACACGGAGATTTCCTGACGAAGTTCTTCGATGCGATCCTCGGCCTTGGCCATCTCCTTTTTGGTCTGCTCGTACTCTTCGATCTGCGCCACATCCGGCGTATCGGTTTGCGCCAGTGCGAGGGTCGCGATCATCATCGTCAACACGCCGATCACGCTGGCAATGATGCTCAAAAACGGAAACAGCGAAATATCGTCGTCATCGGCTCGTGGACGTCTTGGCATCGTTATCGCCTCCCGTTGCGACGTGACTTTTTACCGCCGAACCAACCCGACTTCTGCGGTTGGACTTCCTCGACAACGCGTTGGACAACCACCTGCTGATCACCGAGCTTTTCCAAAACGCCGCTCAAACTGGAGAGCCCACGTTGCAGAGCGTCAAAATTCTGTGTCAACGTTTCGTTGGCGCCGGAAAAGGATCCCGTTACGTCGTTCTGCATACTGGCGGCTTGATCGGCCAAACTGGTCAACGTCGACTGAATCTTGTCCGCCGCATTGGCCATTTGGTCCAACTGAGCCTGCAGCCGAGCTTGCTGATCCAACTGCTGCTGGTTCAAAACTTTGACATGCTTTTTTTGTTGATCCTCGATGCGATTATTGACTTGATCCCAGCCCTTGGACACCTGATCTGTCAGTCGTGTGCCGATGGCATCGAGTTTCTTGAGCCAACGTTCCATCTCGGCATGCTGAGTTCCAAGTGCTTGTTCGACGGCTTCGCGAAAAATGCTCGCGTCGCCACCAACTCCGCCCGCGAGTCCTCGCTCGGCTCCACCCTCACGTCCGTCGTTCAACCGGCGCAGCAAATTTTCATTGCAGTACTCATCCACGCTAGTAATCAGATCTTCTTCGCTCTTTTGAATTGCCGACGCAGGGATTTTGACGAACATGCTCATGATCAGCGCCAACAGCGTCGTGTCAAAAGCCGTCCCGAGTCCGCCAAACACATCTTGCAACGCTGACTTCATCGCATCCATGCTGCCTCCGCCACTGAGACTTGACGCGAGACTGGCGACCGCCGCACTGACTCCCATCACCGTGCCGATAAAACCAAGAATGGGGAGCGCCCAGATGAATACTTTCAAAATCGTATAGCTACCAGCAACGTTGTTTGCATCGATCGCGGATTGTGACTCCATCATCGTGACCGTTTCCGCCGCGCTCTTTCGCACACGGAAATGCTCGATACCGCGGACAACACGATTGATCAGAAATGTATCGCTGGTCGCTCCCGGCAGCCCATTGATGTGATCGATGAAACCGTCGATCGATGCCAGCGTGATCTCATCGGACACTTCCGTCGGCAATACATCCAAGAGCATCGCGTCTTTTTGCTTTTTCAGGTTCAACCATTTCAATGCAAGAATCGCCAAGGCCCAGAACATCAGAAATGTCGTGGGAAACGGCACCGGCCCCCGCTCCCAAAACAGGGCACCAAACTGCATATGCTTGATCGGAAACATGATTCCATACCAAACCAATGCCAGACCCAATCCGATCAGTC
>JABDKS010000757.1 GCA_013002105.1 Pirellulaceae bacterium
ATACATGATCGGTTTATGCTGGCCGGCGGGTCCAGTTGTCTGTCGGGGTTGGATCATCTAGGTTCCGGCCCTTTCCCCATCATCTCTCGTCGACCGGTCGATTGTCTCATTGCGCCGTGCTGTTAAGTAAAACGCAAAGACGCAAAGACGCGAAGTATCGAGCAGTAACTCTTTTCGCCTTTGCGTCTGAAACTTATCAGTGGTGTTCTTACGTGATCGATTCCTAGCGCCGAATATAGCGGGCTGATCACAGTTGCTGTTAGCTCCTTTGTGAGCAGACGGATGTGCGATCGCGGCTTCGTTTGATGTTGATACGCGGGCCCACCATGTCTGTCAGTTTGGACAATCTGGTTTCTCGTCCTTTCCGCACCATCCTTCGTTGGGCGGTCCCTTGTCGCACTGAGTCGTTCGGTTGAATCAGACGCAAAGACGCGAAGTCGCAAAGAATCGAGCAGAAACTCTTTGCGTCCTGGCGTCTTTGCGTTCAAAACTTTTCAGTGGTGTTCTTACGTGATCGATTCTTATCGCCGAATGATTCGGGCCGATCACGGTTCTCTTGGATCACGTGTGATGGGACCGTTGCGTGTTCGCGACGTTGGGTGGTGTTGGTATGGGAGCCGATGATGCTTGTCAATTTTTTGACAATCTAGGTTCCGGCCCTTTCCACACCATCTTTCGCTGATCGCTGCAATGTCGCATCTTGCAGTGCGGTTGAACAAAACGCAAAGACGCAAAGACGCTAAGCATCGAGCAGAAACTCTTTGCGTCCTTGTGTTTGAGAGTCTTCGGCTACATTGTTACGTGATCGATTTGCATTCGCCGTGAACTCTGCGGTAAGATTTCGATCATCAAGGAGTGTCGACCCGGCCGCAGACAATCGGATGGAACCTTGCCATGCACCGACGTGTGTCATCAGGCGTTCAGGAACGAAAAACAACTCGGCCGCTCTGGGTGATTGCGGCCGTTACTGCAACTGAGTGACGTTGATTGACTCGCACGTCGGCGCGCGGACGGGACGCCGGCCATTTTGTCCCCACGTGTCGACAACCACAGACCACTACTTCCCAACGCCCTGAACCAAAGGACCCAATCCAATGCTCAAGTCTGTTTCCATCACCATCGCACTGCTTGCTTCCTTGCTCTTCATCGACAAACTGCAAGCCGATGATCACACCGGGATGAAAAAGGAACATGCGACGGCACACCGTCAGCACGATCAGTGGGCCGCTGAACACGCCAAGTGGCGTGCCGAGCATATGCGGGCATTGGCCATGCTGGCCAAGTTGCAAGCTCACATTTACGAGCATGAAGCGGAGTTGATCGAGCATGACGAAGAAATTCGGGCGCACGAAGATCACGCGGTGCATCACGGCGAGGAAATCGCGGCGCATGAACACGAGGGCGATGCGTCGGACCACAAACATCTGGAACAGGAACACAAGGATTTCAACACCAAGCACAAGGCGTTGGCTAAAAAGCACGACGACGTCAAGTCAGATCACCAGCAACTTCATTCCTTGCTAAAGGCACTATTTGAAAAAGCAAATTTGAAGTAGTTCCCATGAGCGCGAGAATCCCGCGCGAACCGCCAGTTGACGATTCTCGGTTGCCCACTTCGCTGCACGTCGACCGTACGCGCCAGAAGCCAATCGATATACACGTGCGGAACTGCTAAGGTCTGATGAATTTGCGGGTGAGAATCCCGCGCGGGTAAGTATCTATCAATCAAAAGGGGTCAAGAACCAATCAGTCAGGCTTGACCCCTTTTTTGGATGCGGCCCCAATCGATTTGGTGGTCGGTGGTGGTGACGCGGTAAAATGTCAGGCCCAGCGCAACGAGAACGCCGATGGCGATCGCGGCGGCGATCACAAACATGATCATGATTTGGTACATCACCGCCTGAACCGGCGGAGCACCGGCCAATAATTGCCCGGTCATCATGCCGGGAATGCTGACGATGCCGGCGACGGACATCGTGTTGAGGATCGGAATCATTGCGGTCCGCGCCGCCGCCACGAACACATCGCGGCAGCTTTCCCAACGTGTCGCGCCCAGGGTCAGACGCATCTCAATTTCGTCTCGGCGGCCACGAAGATCAGACAAAAAGCGATCGATGCCCAGCGAAATTCCCGTCAGCGAATTTCCCAGCACCATCCCGAGCAGCGGAATTACCACGTGCGGGCTGTACCACGGTTGCGGTCGCACGATGAACAAAACGGTGATCGCGGTGACCAACCAACTGCTGACCCAAACGGCAAAGATCGCCGATGGGTAAATACGATCGTATCGATGATCGATGCGCCGTACCGCCGAGTATCCGGCAATCAACGTCATCACCGTGGCCAATAACAAGACCGGCGCGGGACTGGCCAACGCAAAAATCTGATGCAACACCAAACCGAGCAACGCCAGTTGTACGGTCATCCGAATCGCGGCCCAAACAATCCGTTGCTCCAGCCCGAGGCGTAATCGCCACGAGATCAAAGCATTGATCAAGATCAGCGATCCGGCGATCGCGACCGCGGTCCACGACAATTCGATCACGTTGTTTTGAGCGACCAACAACGCCCTTGGAAGGGAGGCGAGGCAGGAGATCATGGGTTACGTCTCCCATCGACTGGTTGCTCGTCCAAGACTGGCGGATCGATGATTCGACCGTCCATCATTTGCCAACTGCGGTTGGTCATGCGGTGCAGCTGCGATGGGTCGTGGCTGATCCACACATAGGCTCGCTGCGCGGACTCGCTGTGCCACAGTCGAACGAGTTGCTCGAATCGCTGCGTGGCTTCGGGATCCAGTGATGCCGTTGGTTCGTCCAACAGCAGCACCAACGGGTCGATTTGGATCGCTCGCATCAATGCCACGACCTGTTGTTCGCCGCCACTGAGCGTTTCGATTGATTGATCCAATATGGACCTGGACCGACCGAGGGCATCGAGCCAGTTTTCGTGGCAAGTTTCGTTGTAGCTGCTGTCGGACGATTCAAGCGTGAACGGCAGTCGCAAGTTATCGCGGACCGTGCCGAGGAGCATCGCCGGCCGCTGGTGTAGATAGATGACTTGGCGTCGGTAACGTGGAAGCGCGTCAGCCGTGACGACGTTGCTTTGAAACCGCAATTGGCCGACAGTGACCGGATCGAGTCGGGCCAAGCACCGTAGTAGCGTCGATTTACCACTGCCGCTCGGGCCGGTCAATCCAATCTGGTCTCCCGCGACGATCGATATGCTGACATCATCGACCAGGGGAGGGTCCCTGTTGGGGACCGACCGTGTGACGTGCTGGAGTTCAACGAGCGTGGTCGACATATTGGCCAGAGAAGGTGATGGATTCAGCGAGGTATCGTAGAACGGACCCCGCGCGGTGACCACCGGCGCGGTGTGTTGGCCACCAGCGTTGCGCGTTCGGATTAGAACCGGATGATGCAAAAAGTCATCACGTAGGCCAGGGCTCACAGACGCGGTGGTAGGCATGGTGCCGCTTGAAATACGAGATTCCGCGGTTCGATTCGTCGGAATATCGGGCACGGATGCAAAAAAACGGGCATGTTTGCATATCTAGTCTCGCTCGCAAGTGAATGCCCCTATGCCCCAGCTGTCTGTTTCCACGGCGTCACCTCCAACAGAGGATGCCGCGACCGTATTGAAACCGCACCGACGAATCTTGGAGTTAGACGCGCTGCGAGCGTTGGCCGCGATCAACCTGGTGTTGTTTCACTTTACCCACGTCTACGCGGTGAAATTCGGCTACGAAACAGCGCTGGGGTTCGAATGGCCTTTTGGCGCTTACGGCGTCGAAATGTTTTTCATACTGAGCGGTTTCGTCAACAGCATGTCATTGCTGCGGCGCGGCAAACCGGTGGACTTTGTCGCCGCACGAATGATTCGTATTGTGCCGATCTTCTTGCTGGTGATCATCGCCAATTTGTGGGTGATGAGTTTCGCGCCGCTGAATCAAACGCCGGTCACGACCGGCCAGTTCGTTGCCAACATGACGCTGCTGCCGCGGATTTTTGGTTACGAGTGCCTGGATCCGGTGATGTGGACGCTACAAGTCGAGATGATGTTCTACGCCACGCTAGTGACAATGTTCAAAGTCGGTGCGTTGAAGCGTTATTTCTTGGGCTGGGGCACGTTGTTGACCCTGTCGTATTTCGTTTGTCCATCACTTGATTCGCTGCAGGCGGTTCATGGACAGGCAACCTGGTTCGGCGTTGCAACCGCGGTGCGTCGATTGATGCTGTTGGATTTTGTACCGCTGTTTGCGATTGGATTTTTGTTGTACATGATCAAAACCGGCACGGGCAAACGTTGGCAAAACATTTTAGGAATTCTGGCCGCTGCCGCCGTGTTCCATTCGATCGACCATGGCAAGCACAATCCCGTGGCGACGGCACTGATCATTGGCTTGGTGACCGCGAGTGCGTATGGTCGGGTGCCCATTTTGCGACTGCGACCGTTGGTCTATGTCAGCACGATCTCGTATGCGTTGTACCTGTGTCACAACAACTTGGGATCGATCGTAATTCATCGATTCGATCACAACGGCGTCCCATCGATCGTCTGCTTTGTTGTCGCCTGTGCGTTCTCATTCGCGATGGCGATTATCGTCACGCATTGGATCGAAGAACCGATGACTCGGCGATTACGATCTGCTTGGGAAAGCTACCGGACACGGCGGGTCGAGACGCCGGTCGGACAGGTTGCAGCGTAATGCAGGTTAATGTGACGCCGTTTGCCGTCGCGACGGCGACGAAGTGAAAGCGTGGGAGCGACTAGCGAAGGTTCGAGTCGTCGCGACTGATGCGAACATCGCGGTCGGTCCAGTGGTCGTTGCTCCAAACGCTGCGGCCGGGCAATTTCCAATCGCGAGGATCCACTGTTGCTTGGCGTTGATCGATCCACTGGATCGCTTGAGTGGCCCCTTCGTGCGGCATTTGAATCACCGCCATGGAGGTTTCGGGATACTTGCGAAATATCGCGACCCGTTCACCCAAGGGCGACGCGGTTGTGCCGGTTAGATGGTAGCGCCAAACGGGGAGCCCGCGATGGATACTGATCACGGTACCGGAGCTGGACATCACCAAATCAAAATCGATCCAGGTCGGAGCACCACTTCCCAAACTTTGCCGACTCGTGACGTGGCTGCTTTGGACCGCGGTGGTCAAATCCCAAGTTCGCATGGCCAGCGCGTTGCCGATTGCCAGTGCATGACCGTGCCGCGAAAAGCGGACACCTGGCAGGCTTCGCGATTCGACTGGAATACGACCGAGAGATTTGCCGTCGGTTGTGCGGAACAGATGCACGGCTCCTTGTCCAGGTAATGCGAGGTAATGTCGCCCAGGCGAGATCGCGGGGATCGCCTTTTTATGGATGCCGTCGATTCGCAGATAAGTTTCGCCGGAGACCAGGTTCCATCCGATCAGCGATTCGCCCATCGCGGCAACAAAATGTTCTTCGTCGATCCAGCGTGCCCAGCGAATTTCCGGTGTCTCGCGATGGTCTTCTGTCGCGGGCAGATTCCGCTGGTGATGAAGAGCGATTTCGTTGTCTCGCCAGCCGGTTGCCATTGCCAGCCGACCGCCTCGTCCACGGACATCGTGATCGATTAATACCAGTGATCGACCGCTGTGCGTGTGATGATCCAGCAGCGTGATCGAATCTTCGCTCTTGTAGATCGTTTGGCTCTCGTTGGTGATGGGATCAAATTTCACCAAACGATTGATCTGGCTGGAGCGGGCCAATGTAAAGCCGACATTGATCGACATCCCGATGGCAGGCTGTTGTTGGGTTCCAACGCTTAATAATTCCGAGCACTTGTGTTGGCTGCCAAGCTGTTCCATCGGGATCGTCGTCTCGGAAAATCGAATTTGATCGGGAGCCGGGTCCGCGATCAACGGCAATGGCAGGCTGGAATCCGCGGTCGTTGCGGTCACGACACCAAGCAGCAATTCGGCACCGTCGGCGAGTTCAACATCGGTGGCGGGCAGGTCGAGCCGTTTTTGCGGTGTCAACTCTGGTGGCTCTAAAGACGTTGGTTGACCGGTCGGAATCCGTTGGACGGCATTAGCAGCTCGTTCTGCTTCTTTGCGATCGTATTGTTCGACGTACTCACGGTCTTTCTTGCTGAGGCCATCGAGCGGCATGGTCAGCTTGCCACCATCTTGTCGAACTAGCACGACCTTTTCGTCGGTATGTTCGACCAAAGCGGCTTCGACGGAGTACCGTCCGGTCGCGTCAACCCAAATGCGACTGGGGTTTTTTGCGCTCGCGATGGGCGTTGCTATCAATGCATAGATCGCGATCGCAAGGATGGCGACCTTTGTGCCGCAATCGAAAGAGTTCCGACAATCGGGACCGAAAAAGATTTTCATTGGAACGTTGGTTGATGTCTTTGGAATTCACACGCGAGGCGTCGAAAACCGCCCCCGGCCTTCTGATTGCAGCATACTACCGCAGCATCGTACCGCCACTGTCAGGCTTCACATTTTGCTGACCGCTGGCTGCTTCGTTGGTCGATGGCATCGAAAAGTCGGTTCCACTGGCCACTTGGACACCTGAATCGGTCAACGCCGGGGCAGTTGGTACTGGCGTCTTGTCCAACGCCGCAAGCCATGCATCGGGCTTGTTGCCATAGTTTTTGCCGGTCACGCTACGCAGCGATTGCATGGCGATGCTTTGGGTCGCCGGGTTACGATCGCTCAACGCCATCCGCAGCGAGTTGGTCGCGATTTGATTTTTGTGACTGCCCATTGCCGCGATCGCCGCGTGCTGGACGTCTTGTTCGGTTTCGCTGCCGGCGGTCGACGCTAACAATTGAGCCGCATAGGGTTCGCTGCGACGACCCAATGCCCGACACGCTTCCATGCGGACTTTGATGCTGTCGTCCTTGAGACCTTTCTCGATCAGACCGACCGCTGTGTTGGTTTTCAGTTTACCGGCCGCGTTGATCGCCAACCGGCGCATTTCGGGACTCGGGTCGTTGTCGATCATCTTGTTTAAATGACCTGACCAGAATGTTTGTCGCTCCATTGGCATGTCGCCGATTTGCTCGCACAACGTGAGTAGTTCGTTGCGACGTTGATGGTCGGTTACGCCAAAGGCGCGATCTTCGCGCCATTCCTTCATCGTGAAATAGGGATTGACGTGCTTGAGCGCATAAAGGGGCCCATCGTGGCAACCACTGATCGCGAAACTCCCAATCGCCGCAAAGAGCGCGTGGGAACGAGTGATAACTGATGTCGTCGAGTGTTTTCGCATCCTTGCTTCCGATACTTCTCCATATCGCCTGCGTCGACCGACGCAGCGCAGTCCTGGCACCATTCACTTCGGCATGTATCAAAGCCCGGCGATACATTCCAAGGGCAGTTTGTGATGTGCGGTCGTCAAGGAAACATCGCAAGTCGTTTCTACGTGAAGCTAGGAAGAATGGGATCACGAGGGGGAACGACTGCGCGAAAACCGCTTGCCACCGCGCTACGATCGCCAGTCGACTTCGTTTAATTTTGCCAATGCAAGCAAAAGTGACTGTGTTCCGTCTTTGGCGTGTCCTTGCGCGACGACCGCTTGGTAGAGCTGATGGGCCAGTGCGAGTCCGGGCAAAGACAAATTCATCGCGGCCGCCTCGTCCAACGCAATCCGCATGTCTTTGATGAAATGCTCGACGAAGAATCCGGGGTCAAAATTGCCGTCGATCATTCGCGGGGCCAGGTTCGACAACGACCAGCTGCCGGCGGCGCCCGATGAAACGCTTTGCATCACGGTGGGCAAATCGAGTCCCGCTTTGTGCGCGTACAGCAAGCCTTCGCAAACAGCGATCATTCCGCTGGCGATCAATGTTTGATTGACCATCTTGGTGTGTTGCCCACGGCCCGGTCCTCCCTGATGAACGATGGTTTTGCCCATCAATTCAAATAACGGACGGACGGCGTCGACCGCTGATTGATCGCCTCCGATCATGATCGAGAGCGCCGCGTTTTTTGCGCCCGTGTCGCCGCCGCTGACGGGTGCATCAATGGACGCGACCTGTTGTTTTTCGGCCGCGACGGCGATTTCTTCGGCCAGTGATGGCTGGCTGGTGGTCATGTCCACAATGGTCATTCCCGATCGACATCCCGCCAGAACCCCGTCATCGCCCAAAATGACGCTCCGGACATCCGAAGGAAACCCGACGATCGTGAAAACGACGTCGCTCTCCTGCGCGACTTCGCGCGGTGAGTTGACCAGCGTCGCACCGGCTGCGACTAAGTCATCCGTCTTATCTCGCGAACGATTGAACACGGTCGCTTTGTAGCCCGCGGAGATCAGATGTCCGCACATGCTGCGTCCCATCACGCCGGTACCAATCCATCCAATGCGAGTCGATTCGGGAGTTGTCATTTGGTTGGGATTTAAGAGAGCGTGATGAAGTAACAGAGGGAGCGATAAGGCCCAACGACATTCTATCGATTCGATCGCGCGTGCAAACCAGCAGCGACGTGTCACGGTTCACTCGATCGTTGGTTGAATCAGCCGTTTGGGCGATAGCCCCGGTTCCAGCATCTGGCAACTATAACTATGGCATCTCGCAACTGGGGCATCTGGCAATTCTGGCATCTGGCAACCGGGGCTATCGCCCAAACGGCCAACATCGGATTTCCAGTAATGATTCAATCGACCGGCCGCTGACGCGTCGCGGCTCACAGGATCAGCTCTCGGGGATTAACATCGATGTCGAACGCTACGACCTTGGTTTCAAGCCGTTGTGGGTTGCTTTGGCGGTTGTCGGGTCTTCGGGCCAATGATGTTTTGGATACCGCCGTCGCAAGTCTTTGCGGACTTGACCGTACGTGCTGCTCCAGAAATTCGCCAGGTCCTCGGTGATCTGTTGTGGACGACGATTGGGACCGAGCAGATGAAGCTGCAATGGGACCTGGCCGCCAGCAAGTTGTGGTGTTTCTTTCCAACCAAAGAGTTCCTGTATGCGGACTTCCATGATCGGCGGTTTGCCATCGGCGTACTGGATACGGATGGAATTGCCACTGGGGACGGTCATTCGATCGGGTGCATTTTGTTCGATCACTTGGAGTTGGTCGTAACTGTATCGGCCACGGAAATGATCCAGCCACGGCGCTTTACCGAGTTCGTCAATCGAGGTGCGAGACTGGCAAAGTTGCAGCAATACCGACTCGATTCCTTCCTGATCCAATGCGGGTAACGATAGCTCGGGTAGATGTTGCGTAACGAATCGCACGCGAGCAATGAAGTGACTGATCTCTTTGTCTTTGCTCGAAAATAACCGCTCGATATCTTTGCGGGCCTGTTGAAATAATAGCTGACCGACCGTTTCGCACGGTTTGCATTCGATCGGTGACTCGGATAGCAGCAAGTCATCGAAGTAGCAACGTCGGCGGGCAACGACTGATCTGGTTGTTGGATTAAAGAACGGTTCATCGACCCAGCGAATCAACCGCTCGTCTAACCACTCGACTTGGACCGCCGACGCGGCGCGCACGAGCGCCTCGGTGCCTTTGGAATCGACATCGATACACAAAAATAGTTCGCTCGATCGGACCACGGATCGTGAGTCAAGCTTCACTCCGCGCTGGCCGACCATCACGCCTCGGTCGCTGCCCGGATTTCGGCGTCGGGCCACGCGATCGGGATACGCAGCCAGCAGCGCACGCATCAAGGATTCTTCATCGGACCGATCGACTGATTTTGTCGGGTCATCGGCTTGGGCAATGGCCGCTTTGGGGACCAGTCGAAGCAGCTGTTTGGCGACGCGCTGCACCTGTTTTGCCACGCCGACTTGAATTGCAATGCGGGAATCACCATCGGCAAACGCTTGCAGTTTTTCCACGCGGTCGACGATATCACTGGGTGCATGGGAGTCACTGAGTGAATCGGCACGATCATGCGAGAGATTGGATTGCCGTCCACGAATCGTTCCGATCGGACGGTCAGCACCGCGAAAGGGATCCCGCTCGGTCAACAGGGCGGCCGCGATCGCTGCCTGCTGTGCAACACCCCGCTGGGCTGCGGCAACCATGAACCGCGCCAGCCTAGGGTGCAGCGGCAGTGCCAGCATGTGCATTCCGATCGCTGTGACAGACGCATCATCGTCGATCGCGCCCAGACCCCGAAGCAACTTGTCGGCGGCATGGACGCTCGCTGGTGGAGGCGGTGTGAGCCAGGGAAAATCGGCGGGATCCCGTTCGCCCCAGGCGGCCAAGGTCAACATGGCGGCGGAGAAATCATTCCGCTCGATTTCCGGCGTCTCGCGTTCGCGACGCGAGCGATGGGAATTGGCGGGCCACAGTCTCCAGCAAACGCCTGGTTCGGTTCGGCCGGCACGGCCACTGCGCTGTTGGGCCGACGCCTGCGAAATCGGTTCCAGGCGCAAGGCGGGCATGCCCACATTGGCTTCGAATCGCATCACACGAGCTTGCCCGCTGTCGATCACGCCGGTCACGCCGGGGATGGTGACGGAGGTTTCGGCCACGTTGGTCGCCAAAATGATTTTTCGTCGATCACTTGGTGCCATTACCGCGTCTTGATCTTGGGGCGAAAGGTCTCCGTAAAGCGGCATCACCACCGCGTCCCGATGGAGACCCTGTTGCTCGATGGCCCGCTGAGTTCGTCGGATTTCGCCGACGCCAGGTAAGAAAACCAGTACATGGCCAGCCGTTGATCGCAGCACATCGGGTAGCACATCGGTGATTTGTTGCTCGATGCGATCGCGTGACAACGATTTGCTGTAATGAATGTCAACCGGATACGCCCGACCCTCGCTGGTGACGGCTGTTGCATCGCCCAAAAAATCGACGATCGGTGTGGGGTCCAACGTCGCCGACATCACGACCAGTTTCAGATCCTCGCGCAACGTGGTCCGTATTCGCTCGAGCATGCCCAGCACCAGATCCATTTCCAGCGAGCGTTCGTGGAATTCATCCAAGATCACGCAGGCGGCGTTTTCCAACAAAGGATCGGAACTGAGTCGGCGGAGCAGTACACCGGTGGTCATCGCGAGGATCTTGGTTGACGACGTCGCGCGTCGGTCAAACCGGACGTGGTAGCCGACGTCTTTGCCTAAATCGGCTCCAAGCAGATGGGCGATTCGATGGGCAGCCGACCGCGCGGCAAGCCGGCGCGGTTGCACCAACACGATTTGACCTGACTTGGCGATGCCGGCGGTCAACAGTGCGGGCGGGACACCAGTCGTCTTGCCCGCTCCCGGGGGCGCCTTTAAGACGACCGGCCGAGATTGGCTGACCGCGGCGACGATCTCGGGTAAACACCGAGCGACTGGGAGATCCGTCGTTGGCTGGTTCAAACCGCGTTACTTTTTCAGATGCCGATCGGCAAAGTCCAGGTACTGCTGCCAATCAAAATCGGTGACATCGTGGTTGCCGGTCCGCAGGTGATAGCCGATCGTGCCGGACTTGATCGGTGTGTCGGGCTGAACTTGATCGAACGTCGGAACGTTGGAACCCATGCCATCGGTGCCCAGCAATCGGTAGACAGGATCCGCGTGGCTGGCAGCTAAAAACTCTCCTTTGGGGTCGGCCCACTTGTCGCCCGTCGCACTGGCCACGTACACCGCCCGCGGCGCGATGAGCGCAAGCAATTCATGCTGATCGACCGGGCAGGCGTTTTCGTTTTCGTTGTACTGGGTGTAGTTGTCACAGAACCAATGAGGAAACGAAGTATTGATCCGACCAATGGTTTCCCCGATCGCACGACGGCTGAGCGCCGCCCCGCCGCAACCCGAGTTGTTGCTAATCACCATTTTGAAACGAGGATCCGAGGCGCCGGCCCACAGCGATGTTTTGCCTAGTCGCGAGTGGCCAAAGACGGCAACGTTCTGGGCATCAATCGTGTCATCTTGTTGCAGGTAATCCAGTGCCCTGCTGAGCCCGTAAGCCCAGGCAGCGATGCTACCCCACTTTTCATTCTCGGGAATGTCTTTGGTCTGATCGGCAAATTGACCGTGAATTCCGTTTTTGAATCCGTCATCAAAGTCGGGATCGATATCACCGTAGTAGATCGTCACCAGCGCGTAGCCACGGTCAATCATCATTTCGACCGGCCAGCGACTGGCGGCCGCGCCGCGCGCCTGCTCGGTCGCTTTGTCATTTTTGACGGTGCCATTTTTTCGATCTCGCATCCAGCGATCGTTCAGTGAGATCGATGGATCGGGATCGACGCTGTGGTTGCCTTGAAAATTCAGACCCAAGAAAGCGGGTGCGTTTGGGACGGACTTGGGCGAATAAATCAACAGCCGCATCGATTGGGCGTCGGGCGACTTACCAAAGAACACATCGACTTCGCGACGAATCGCCTTGCCGCCGACCGCGTCGTTTTTGGTACTAACCAACGCGTGTCGAATCTCGCAGGCTGGCGGACTGACTCCATAAACTTGCTGAGCAAAAAGTTTGACAAGTTCTGGCCGTCGCACTTCGTTCCAGTCTCCAGCGGTTGTGACTGGCTTGCCCGCCTGGGTGACCAACGGATCGGGCAGTTGAAACTCGGGGATTTTGGATTCGTCGTAATTTGCAACGAACTTCTGAGCCTGACAACTCAGCGAGACGGAGACCAAAAACAGAGCGCCAAGAATGACTCGAAGCAACATCGATGAGCCTGGTGGGAAGGAAGGTGATACTGGTGGGACGAGCATTATGGCTGGTCAATGCCGCGACCGCAAAGCGTTTGTCGGTTTGGGATCGAGTTGCCTGAATCAACGCCCCATTCGGATGCCAATCGGGTTACGCCGGACCCAGCCCCTTTGCTCGTCGCCATGCACTTAACTGGCCGATGTGCAACATGACGTGCCCGCCAACGTAAAAGCCATACATGGCACCCTTGGTGGGAAACTTGGCCTGCATCCCCTCGTTTGGGTTCGGTTGGGTGAAGAGATCATCGTCTGCCTGACGCAAAGCATCGATCGCCGCCCGATATGAATCAAAGAAGGCGGTGGTGATTTCCTTCATCGCTGGATAGATCGACCCGTCGGGATCGTCCACGCAGGTGGCGTCCTTGGAAAAAACTTTTATGAATTCCTCCGATGGCTGGTAGGCCGACGCGTCTTGGTCCAGTCCGGCGATCACGTTGCGACCGTACAAACTCAGGTGCCCGAATATAAACGCGGGGTGATTGGACTCGATCACCGTGTCGCCGATGCGGGCCAAGCGAGCAAACTGGTCGGGCGTGATGCCGTTGAGCAATCGTTCAGCGTATCCGAGGCCCAATTCAGCAGAAGCGGCGATCATCGGTCCGATGTTTGGCATGGGGTGGGTATCTTTGGGTCGAGAAGGAAGCAGAATATCTGAAAATTTATGTTACGCGTTTCTCCCGGCCGGATCGATCCCCACCGCCCGGTTATCATCGGAACTTGGCCGACGAATCCGACGGCTGCTGCGACCCGTTTCGCCGTCAGGGCGTGAGAAAATGCCAAATCACTTATAGCCAAGGGACCCGATGATGCGTGCGAGATCCATGTTTGCCAGTGGCCTGTTGGCGGCTGTTGTTGTGTTGGTCGACCTGTTTGCGACAGGTTTCGCGTTGCCCGCGGCGGCCTCAGCCGAGGAGGTACCCCGTATTCTGTTTTTGACACAAAGCAAAGGATTCACGCACGGTTCGGTCCGGCGAAAAGAAGGGACACGCGCACCGGCCGAATTGGCGATGTTGCAACTGGCCAAAGATACCGGTGCGTTTACCGTTTACTGCAGTCTAAATGCGGAAGCCGACATCACTCGCGAGAATTTGCAGAAGTATGACATCGTTGCCTTCTACACCACCGGCAAACTACCGATCGCCGAGGAAGATGCGAACTATCTGCTGAACGATTGGCTGCACCAAAAGGGTCACGGTTTTATCGGTTTTCACAGCGCCACGGACACCTACAAAGATTTCGAGCCCTATTGGGACATGATCGGCGGCACGTTCGACGGTCATCCTTGGGGGGCCGGATCGAAGATCACGGTCGAAGTACACGATCCGGATCACCCAACGATGAAACCGTTCGGCCAATCGTTTGAGTTTCAAGACGAAATCTATCAGTATCGAAATTGGCAACCCGAGAAAGTCCATGTGTTGATGAGTATCAACATGGCGCAGACGCAAACCAAACGACCCTACCACGTGCCGATTGCCTGGTGCAAACAAATCGGTCAGGGACGAATGTTCTACAACAACTTGGGGCACCGCGAAGAAACGTGGCAGGATCAACGATTTTTGGATTCGATTGTTGCCGCGGTGCGTTGGGTGACCGGAGAAATCGATGGAGATGCCACGCCGAACCCGGAGGTCTCCAAAGCCTATGACGAGGCCTCCAGACAAGCGGCAAAATTAGCAGGAATCACACGAAACTCGCTGGAACAGGATAAGAAAAGGCAGGCGGCGCAACGTCGTGCACGCCAACAAGCCGAAGCGAAGGCGGCCAAGGAGGCGGCGGCAAACTAGTCCGTTCTGTTTGGCCTCCGCGATCGATTCTTGTTACAACCTTGCTCATCCATTCGACTTCTTTTGTACTCGGGGTGCCGGTCCGCTCATGTCCACACAAGACCCATTTGATCAACAGTTCCCCGACGAACCCAATCCCTACGCGCGGAACCCGTACACGCCGACGGCCGAGACCGGTGGTCCGCCGCCGTCCGGTTCGAATCCGCTATTGATACCGGCTATTTTTCTGATCGTGTTCGCATCGTTGACGGTCTTTGGCGGCGTGGTGCAATTGGCACAGGTCGCCACCAACGGAGTTCCCCAGCCAGCCAATCAAGATCCAGCCCAAGCGGCCGGTTTCACCATCGGGTTTTGGTCATCGGCGATCCTGATTCCGGTGATGAACCTCGTTGTCGTGGCCGGCGGTATCGCGATGCTGCGTCGAAAGGCCTACGCATTGGCAATGTCCGGCGCGATTTGTGGTGTCGTTCCGATATGCGGACCCTGCCTGGTACTGGGAATCCCGTTCGCGATTTGGGCGCTCGTGTTGCTTAACAAACCTGAGGTCAAAGCGTCGTTTGGTTAAGCACGGCTTGGTTAATCATCGTCTGGCCGTCGGTGGGGACGTGTCACGCCGTGCGCGGTCGACCGCGATTTGGCGCGCGGTCGTCGTCTTGTGCCTGATTTCACAAGCCGACACATGGTCGATGTCGACGATTTAAGTTGTCATTGGTTGGCTGAAACGCGTTACCATAGAAACGTTAGCTTCGGGTTCTGGCCGATCAACCGCTTATCGATTCGCCAACGAAGTTCATGCATGCACCGTGGATGCGTGCGCGGTTCCAAACTTCACTTAAAACCAACTGGGAGACAGGCATCCCGTTTGGAAATGGGAGCGTCCCGATTATGAAACGTCGCAACGCTGTCGCATGTGATGAGGCGATGTTGATTAATACGGCAGGGGATCGACCAATCGATCCCTTGAACACTCGGGTTCTCGATCGGCACTTGGAGAACCTCCATCTTTTCAAACTCGGTTTGCGCAATTCGCTGGGCGTGGATCTGCGAAACGACGAGCATACGTGCGCCGGTGACGACCGGGAGTCGAAACCGGTTTTGTTTAATTACCTGAGCGAAGTCTTGCCGCTGCTGGAGAGTCAGGTTCGCCGCCTGGAGGCATCGCAGCAGCGTATCTACGCCAAGATGGCGGATGCGGCGCTGACTTCGTTTTGGGAAATCTATTATCGATTCCAACCCTTGATACATCACCATGCCGACCGCAGCGGCGTGGAGGTGGACGATTTGGGCAATATCCTCGGTCGAACGATCTTGTTGTACGACAAAAAACTTGGCTTCAAGTTTTTCACCTACCTGGAAAAAACGCTTCGCGAGTCCATCAAGAATCTACGAGGTCGCGAGTACGCCCGGGAGTTCCACTTGCCGTTATCGGCAGGTCGCCTGATGCCGCAATTGTTATGGATTTTGGATCAGGAAACGCTTCGACTCCAGCGGCGACTAGCGCCGGCCGAAAGCGACCGATTGGTGATCGATTTTTTACAATCACATCGGGCAAAATTCTCGCCGCCGACGATGGCCCAAATCGCTCAAGCTGTACGCAGCCAGCGTCGCACTGTATCACTCGATTTGTCACCCCACGCCTGCGAATCCAGCCCAGGTTGCCAACCGAGATTTGCGTCATCGCCAAGTGACGAGGTGGAAGCCCGGGACGAATATGAGCACATGCTGCGGCGCGTTCATGATGCGATCGTCCGGGCGGGTTTTGATGCTCGCGAGCAGGCGATCTTGCTGCAGCGTTTGGATTTGACTTACGACCAAGATCTTTTTGCGCAGCTGGAGCGGGAGCGGACGGCGGGAAGTCTGCGGAATCGGCGATCCCAGTTGCTGGTTCGTTTTTTTGCGGCCCTGCACGCGGATCAGGCACCGCATTTTGGTCGGTTTTTGCATGCCGACCCGTTGGCGTCCAAGCCAATGTTGCTGCGTGTGATCGGAGACGTCGCCCAGCAATGCGGCGTGAGCGTCCAGTTTGTGAACCAGAGCGTCATGAACTCGATGTCGCTGAGTGATTCGGTCTACCGGATTTCGATTTCTGAACGGGGAAGATTGGAATCGTTCTTACAAGTAGCGAATGATCACCCGAGAGATCGAGTGTCGATCAGTGGGCATTTGTACAACAAGCTCAAGGCCGCGTTGATCGATCAAGATCGACAGAAATTTACTTGCGTCTTTGCAAGATTCAGCGACTAATTGGATCGCAATGCGCGACCGCCGGTGCTGAACCGACCTGGCAAAACCAATCTCCTAAAGTGGTTGGATCACGACGTCTTTGAACCAGACGACTTGGCCGTGGTTTTGGAATCCGATGCGACCGCGTCGTGGCAGGTCCTTCAGCGCGGTCTTGAATTTATTGGACGATCCATCGGGGTTCTTTTGCGGCGTGTCCCATCGATCGATGTCGGCTTCGTTCACAATCTGACCATTGATTTCGATCGTCAGCTTGGATCCGTGTACCGTTAGTTTCAGATCGTTCCATTGGCCGACCGGGTTGGCGGGATTGCCACTGGCTGCCTGGCAATCGTAAAAGGCGCCATTGAGATTTTTGGGATCCTTCTTGCCTTTGACCTTTTGAAATCCCACGTCATCGGTTAATTGAACTTCGAATCCGCCCTGTACCGGATTGTCTTTGTCGGTTCGAAAAAAAACGCCCGAATTAGCCGATGGCGAAAGCTTGTACGAAAGCGTCAAAACGAAATCGCCGTAAGTTTCTTTGCTCCAGATATAGCCCATGCCTTTCACACGCTCGGTGCCGTTTTTCGCTCGGACCGTTTCCATCTTGCACATCATGGCATTGGATTCCGGATCGATCACCCAACCACCAGGCGAGTACTCCCAAGCGTCCAGCGACTTGCCGTCAAACAGTGTCGTCGGTTCGTCCGCGTTGGCGAGTGATGGGACGAGACACAGTAGGCCGAACAAAAAGTAGCGATGCATGAGCGTGGGCTGGTTGTCGTTGGTAGCGAATGAAATGTTAGTTTAGTCGATTGGATTCTTTCTGGGGCCAATGCTGCGAGACCACGAAGATGCGGGAGACTTCAGCGAAATGTTGCTGGTCTGGTTGCAATTGACTGATCAAAACGGGACGGTCGGTCTTGCCGAAGTGTCTCTGCAGAGTGTTGATCAGGGCACTCGGCGTCAGCAGGTCCGGATCGTCTTCGTTGGCGATCTCGGCGGACAACCAATGTGGTTTGCGAAGAATCCGATAGCGGGATGCCGGTGACGCGTCGAGGGAGTCGATTTGGGAGCTGCGAAGCCAGTGGCCGCGAGCGTGATCAGACGACAATCGCTTGGGCAAACGCTCGGGCGGCGGCAGATCGAGCGCATAGAAGATCCGACCTTTGACATAGGCTTGCCGAATTTGTACGTCGGGAAATTGGGATTGGCTCAGTGGTAACTGATGCGAGTACAGCCGATCCATTTTTCGCTCGAACGTATCGGACGCATTGGGGCCGATGAAATGACTGGGCGAGAAATTGTCGTGCGGAAAGTGAAGGTAAAACTTCACTGCAATCTCCCAATGGGTCACGCGATCCTGTTCATCACGAAAGATCAAGTCGATTTCGCCGATCGTTCGATTCGCGTCGCGGACTTGCTGCGACCGAGCGAGGATCGGCAAACGACGAACGTGCTCGAGGTAGTAGTGCACCAGGTGTTCAAAATAATGACCGACACGATGGCCGGTGAACTTTTGCAAACAGTGGGCCAAATGATCGGGATCGATTTGCGCCCGGTTGAGTTGCGCTGGTTCGATTCGCGCCGGTTCGATTTGCGCTGGCTCGATCCGGGGCGATTCGATCCCCTGGACCGCGTCGGCGTTGGTCACCAGCGACGGGCTGTTGACGACCCACAGCAGATCGCGAATTAGCCGATTGGTTTGTAACGACGTCATATCGCGATCGCCTCCCGACAGCCACATCGTGTGATCGTCCCCGCCCGGGGCCCTGTCGAAGTGCGATTATTGATCCATCGCCAATTGTACGACGGCCTTCGATTTCTCAAGACCTTCTTTGCAAACCGCCAATGCATCTCGCTCCCAATATTCGGGGTTAAATAGTTCGAGAGAGAAGGCACCTTGGAATCCGTGGTCCAGTAGCTGTCGGATGATGCCGGGCAGATCACAGACACCGTCGCCGGGGAAGACGCGATGTTTGTCGCCGATTTCTGCCAGTGGCGGGTCGGCGGGATAGTCGTTCATATGGAAGCAATGCATCCGAGCGGCTTCGATCATGCCCAGGCCGGCAAAATCATTTCCGCCTTTGTAGATGTGATAAAAGTCGGGCAGGACACAGGCACTTGGATGCCCGGCGCCGGTCGACACGTAGGCCAGTTCGCTTAGCTTGCTGAGCGTTTTGGAGAATCCCCAAAGCTCCAGTTGCGGAATGACCCCGGTTTGGTCGCCGACTTTCAGCAGGTCGTGATAACGTTGGGCGATCACGTCCAGCGGCGGTGAATTTTGGTCGCCTTTGTGGGCACCGACCGGCGGTGCGGCCAAGTGGGTGCCGCCGATCGCTTTGACCAGTTCCATGTCCTTACGAGCTTGTTCCAGTCCCGCGGCGCGGGACTGGTCGTCGTCGACGATCCAATTGGCGAAACCGATCGCGCTAACGACGGTCAGTCCCGCATCGGCGATTTGCTTTTTGAGATCCGACAGATTGCCGCCGCCATCGACAAACTGCTCGATGTCGCGAATCCACGGTTCGATGCCATCGTAGCCCGCTTGGGCCACCACGCTGACTTGTTGATCGATCGGGAGTTTTTGACCGCGAATGGTGCTGGTATTGAGCGCAAATTGAACAGGCATATTGGATGGAGAATGAGAAGCAGCGTGAAGGGAAACGGAATTCATCGTGCAGGCGGCTGTCACAGCGCCCGATGCGATCAAAAAATCACGGCGATTGGTCATGGAGTGCTCGATGTTGTGAGGCGCGACGTGTGATAAAGTCCTGTGCGCGGCGGGCTTGGTAGTGGTTGAACCATCGCAAAAAGTCGCTTCGTGATAGTCGCAGGGCCGTTTTCCTACCGGCCGCCATTGCCGCAATCGGCCCTACCAGCGATTGGCCGGTGGGAACCGGCCCTACCGGTTGGCGGACATTTTTCGATGGATGCGGTCGTTGTGTGCGGGGCGGGACGCTACAGATTAGCAAGAAAGGTGGTTCGGGTGTTCGTGACCACGACAATGGTGAATTGACCGGCCGCAGTTCAATGGACCACATCTTAATCGCCCGCGCGGCGATTGCGTGCTGTCCGCGCCGAGCCAGCGCATTTTCAGATTTCATGTAGGTCAGGACCTGTCCTGGCAAAGTCGCGCCAGGACAGGTCCTGGCCTACGGCAATGATGAAAATGCTTTAGCGTCGCAATCGGGACATTCGCAGTGCCTGGTCGGCGGAACTACCAAAGACACGTTTGAATTCTTGTGTTGCCAGTTGACCCAGGCCCGGTGTGAGGACTTCGATCGCCATCTGATAACTGGCAAACGCGGCCGAATGATTCCCGGCCCGGTATTCTTTGCGGGCGTGGCGTACGAGTGCTTTGCCTTCGACGTCGGGATCGATCGGCGCACGATGGGTCACTCCAGCACGAGCCTCTTTTTCGCGCTGGCGACGAAGAAATTCTTGCGGTGTGCCGCCGAGTAATTGACGGTCGATTTCGTTGTGGTCGATGATGTGGACCGTGGCGGTCGCTTGGGAAAGTCCCTGATCGGCGCCGAAGGCGCGTTGCATCCCGCGGCGTGTCGATCCCATCGCGGACCGTTTGACACTGCCCAAATGTGCCGTGCCACCGTCGGGAACAACCACGGTGCCTTGATAGGAAAAACTGGAGAACGATGGTAGTTGGACGGTCGTTGGCAATTGGGTTTGCGCGTCGGCATCGCGGGATGTTGACGCCGTGATCAAGCCAACCATCAAACAAGAGATAACGATTCGACCGGCGTGTTTCAGCATGGGTCTTTTTCTTTCCGCTTCAAAACGTTGTTGGCCTTGCGAACTTTTTTGGCCACGACGGCGCGGCAGTAGCTCGCGTTGGGGTTCTTGCGAAAATAATCTTGATGGTATTCCTCGGCCGGGTAGAACTTCGCGGCCTTCTCCAGTTTAGTAACGATCGGTCGTCGAAAATCCGAAGCGATCGACTGAATGTATTTTTCGGCAGCCTTCTTCTCTTCGTCATCGTGGTAGAAAATGCTGCTGCGATACTGGGTTCCTTCGTCGGCCCCTTGTTTGTTCAGCGAGGTCGGGTCATGGGTTTTGAAAAACAGACTCAGGAGCTCTTCGAAACAGACTTTGTCGGGATCGTAATAGATCTCGACGGCTTCGGCGTGATTGGTCGTGCCAGTGAGGACTTGTTTGTAAGTGGGATTGGCGGTGTTGCCACCGATGTAGCCCGACACGACGTCGTTGACACCCTCCATGCGCTCAAAGACGGCTTCGGTACACCAAAAGCACCCACCAGCCAATGTCGCGACCTTTTCACTCGGTCCAGTGGCGGATTCGTTGGGTGCGTCGGCAGCTTGAGAGGTGACGGTCGCGGTGGCAAAGAAGCAGGTGAGCAGCAGGGAAACGCGGAAAATCGATTTCATTCTTGGGAACCTTTGTGGCCTCTTGCAAACGGAAGCGGGATGGAGAACAGTCTTTGGATCGACTGCCAACCATCTATCATGATACGCGGTCAACCCATGGATCGTACAACATCGGCTTTGTCAAAAAGTGGAATTTAGCATCGAAATGGCGTCCTTTTTTGATCTGCACCACACTGTTTTGCCCAGTGAAATAGATACTCAACAGCACGTTCACAATTTGCGTTATTTGCAATGGACGCTGTGGGCCGCGGGCGAGCATTCCAAGGCCTGTGGCTGGGACCGTGATGCTGCTATGCAGGAGGGTTACGGATGGGTGGTCCGCAGCCACGACGTCACCTATCGTGCTGCGGCAGTCGCCGGAGACGAGATTATCGTGCGGACCTGGGTCAGCGACGCCGCCCGGTTTGCCTCGCGCCGCAAGTACGTTGTCTGCCGACCGGCTGACAAGACCGTCCTGACCCGCGTGGAAACCCGCTGGGTCTATGTCAATCTGAAGGAGCACAAAGTGGTGGCGATTCCCGATGATGTGAGAGCCCAGATCACGATCGCCCAATCCGTACCGCCATTACCGTGGGAGCAAGCCGATGACCAATGATACTGCCGACTTGGGTGTCCATCATCGGGCAACCCAAGGCCCGGGTTTGCGCTGGCTGCTGTTGTACCTGCGTTTTGTCGGCGGGTTTACCTTGTTGGCCTTTGCCGCGGCGATGATGCCCGAGGGCTGGATGATCACGATCGCCAAGTTGTTAACCATCGATCCCTTTCCCGATTCGCCTTTAACCTTCTATCTGGCCCGAAACCTATCGTTGCTTTATGGATTCATTGGCATCGGGCTGTTGGTGATTGCCAGTGACTTACGACGTTATCGACCGCAGGTTCGACTGCTGGCGTTCGGCACGATGGCTTTTGGGATCTTGCAAGTCGTTTGCAACAGCATGTCGTCACTGCCGTGGTGGTGGTCGTTTGGCGAAGGACTATCGACGGTCGGCGGTGGGATCTTGATGTACTATCTGGACTCCAGGGCAGGCGAGTCAAACGATGCTCCGCAGCGGTGAGTGCGAAACGCGATGACGCTGCGGCGACCTGGATGCGATCGTGTCAGTCAAACACGAGTGATTGGATTTGATCGATTGACTGTCGCGTTTGCGAATTCGTTTGCAGCGGCGGGATGGGTTCCAAGAAATCTTCGGGTAATCCTTTTTGCATCAAGAATTGCCGTGTCTGTTCGATATCACCGTCACGGAATGACTCGGCTTGTTGATACAGCGGAACACCCAAGATGGCATCGGCGACCTGCGTGACCACAATTCGCCAACGAGTTTCGTTGCAGCTATCGACGTCGACGTTGGGCGGACGTTCGTTTTGCTCGATGAATGCATCGATGGTGCGTTGTCGCCACAAGAAACAATCCAACCCAGATGCTTCGACAATGTGATCGTGATCCTGTTGATCGATCTCCATCAAAACCTGATCAATGATGTTGGCAAAGATTGCATCAACGGTTGCTTCCAGCATGGCGGCCGGGGATGGCGGCGGTGCGTCGGTTAGCAGTGCGACGGTGACTCGGTCAAGTAACCACAGTCGTTGCGCGGCGTCCCAATTGTCGAACCAAGCAATCGCGTATTCGTGTTGCTGTTTGCCGTCAGCAAACTCGTCGACCAGTTGATCGACCATCGTTCCGATGGCAGCACGCACCAATTGGGCTTCGTCCCCCACCAGCATTCTCGGTCCGTTAGTCGTCGACCACATCGTTACTCGCCTCAACTACTGCGTCCTGATATTCTACGATCATGGGGCAGAATTCCAGCAGCCAGAATGGCGATCGCGGGAACAATCGGAGCGCGCATACGTAGATTACTCCAGTAGACCGCATGCACTGCCGAGAGGGTCAGGGCGAGCGTCCAGATCGCCCACCACTTACGCGAAAACGCTTCGCGTCCGAGCCGCCAGAGTGTCGCGACCGCGGCCAGATACACCAGCGTGTAAAACAAGCCAACCACTAATATCGGCGTCCACGACCGACCCGACGTGTGGTGTGGTAGTGGTGACCACAATCGACCCACGCGAACCAGACACGACCAAAGAAACATTCCCCGCTGACGATCGATGGTCGCGCGGGCGGCTAAGTAGGCACGTTGATCGTCGTCATGTTCGGTGACCGGTTCGCGCTGGTCCGTGCTGGCATCGTGCTGGGCGTTGTTAATGTTCCGTTGACTGGGCCAATCTTGATTCCAAAAGTCGGCCGTTTGCGGATCGCCATCGTAGCGATGTGCGTAAGCGTTCAAAAAAGGTTGCGCGTCCCAGGCATCTCCCCAAGATCCGTTTTGCAAGTAATCGTAAAACGACGGATTGTTCGCTAGCAGCAACGTGTAACCACCATGACTGGTCGCCCATACCGGATGCCCGATGGCGTGCTGATTTCGCAACGTCCAGGCAACCACTGCGATGGCAACGATGGTGCCGACAACCAGTGCTCGAGCAATTCGCCGCAGGCGGGTCCGTTGCCGCAGTCGTGCATCGCGGCAGACAAAGTAGGAGGCAAACGTCAACCATACCGCCCAGACCAAAAATGTCGGTCGACACAGATACGCCAATGCCAAGAGCAATCCGAGCACGATCGGCCAGGTGGCCGGTAGTCGCGCGGGCGGGTTGGGTGACTGATTATCCGAAGACGGTAAATCTGCGGACCGGGCCCACCACCAGATGATTGCGATCGCGATCGTGGTCGCCAGCGTTTCGGTCATGATCTGAGTCGATTGCTGTGTCAGGATCGGGTCGATCGCAACCAGCAATCCCGCAGCCATGGTGGCCGGTCCCATACGGCCCCGATCGATTAATCGGCCGCAAGTTAGCATGGTCAGCCAAACGGTAATGGTTGCCAGAACCAAATGCAGCAGGGCCACCGCCAGCCGCGACAGTTCGCCTCCGGGGCTGAACCAAGACAATAGATAAGGGTACAGTGGCGGTCGAAAAGCGGTCGCCCTGCCCTGCCCCTGCGGATCGGGCAGTCCGTAGACGCCGGTTTCCGAGAGCGTTTGAGCCAACGCACGGTAAGCATCGGGATCGGCTGAGAAGGAATCGAAGTTCCAAAACGTGATCGCAGCGCGGATCGCCAACGTGATCGCCAAGACCACCAAGATGCGAAACCGATCGATGCGATCCATTGAAGCCAATGTCGTTTCCCAAAGCGGCATCGGATCTCGATACGTCATCGAGATCACTTAATAAAATAAACCAAGGTATTCATGGGCATGCACGGGCCCGAATCCAATCCCGACAACGATCGTCAAGAAGCAACGCAACAGGTGGTTGCCGAGCCGCCGGCGCGGCGCTGGACGCTGAGCGTGACGCGACAAGTGATTCGTTTTCGTGCTTTGGCAGTCTTATCGGCATTGCTCCTCTTTGCAATCGCCTATCCGCTTGCGCAGCAGATGCAGATGGATCGCAGTATCGCCGCGATGTTCGATCCCGATGACGCGACCTTGGCGGATTATCAGCAACTACAAGCGGCTTTTGGCGGCAATGCGGTGGCAATCCTGGTCTATCGCGATACGAAATTGCTGTCGCCCGAGGGGTTTGATCGCAGTCGCGATATCTCGCAACAGGTCTCGAGCATTCCCGGTGTGACCGAAATTCTCTCGCCGGCGATTCTGAGCGACTTGGTGGCCAAAATTCGGCCAGCGGGCATCTTGACTGGATTCTCCAGAAAAACACCGCCGTTGATGCGCAAGCGCGACGTCGTGGCCGTTGGCATCGACCGACTGTTTGCCGGGTACACTCACAGTCGTGATCATTCACGAGCCGCGGTGGTCGCGATGCTGGATCCGGCACACGGGCCGCAGACAATCGATGACATCAAAGCGGTCGGTGCCGCGTTGCCACAACAGTATCCAGGCGTTGTGGACAACGTCGCGTTGGTTGGCGAACCGGTTCTGGTCCATGACGGGTTTGCCCTGATCGAGCGTGACGGCGCGACGTTGGCAACATGGACCGTTGTATTACTTTCGATCGTGGTGGTGATCTCCCTGGTTGATCTGCGGTTTGTGCTGCTGATGGCCGCGATCATTGTTTGGTCGTTGACCGTGACCAAAGCAATCATGGTGCTGGTGGGGATCAGTTTGTCGTTGGTGTCAACCATCGTGACCGCGATCGTGACCGTGATCGCGGTGGCGGCCGTGCTGCACTTGGGCGTGCGGTTCCGCATTGCCCGCACACGAGGCGATGATCAACGCGCAGCGACCGAACGGTCGATGTCGTTATTGTTGATGCCGATTCTATGGACTTGCGCCACCGACGCAGCCGGCTTCGCCGCACTGCAATGGTCACACATTTTGCCAGTCCGACATTTTGGATGGATGATCGCGATTGCCTCGCTGTGCGTCTTTGTCGCCGTGCTGCTGTTTGCCCCGGCGCTGATGATGTTGCCCAATCTGAGTGTCGGTCAGCGATTGCACCTGTGGCAACGTCAGCTCGCACGACATCTGCGACGTGGCTGTTTGCATGTTGCGACGTGGTGTGTTGCACGTCGGTCTTTGGGAGTGTTGATCGTGATCATCTTGGTGGCGATCAGCGTCGTCGGTGTGTCGAAAACAGAAACCGAAACGAGTTTTTTACGCAACTTCCGTCCCGATAGTCAGATCGTCGTTCACTATGATCAAGTCGAACAATCATTCGGTGGAGCCGGCGTGTGGGACATCGTGATCGACGCGCCGCAGGAATTGACCAAGGAGTATCTGGCCAAAGTGCTGGTGATGCAGCGGGCATTGCGAGAAATTGACGTCGATGGTGTGGCATTGACGAAAGTGATCAGTCTGGCCGACGCCGCGGAGATCGTCGGTCGTGCTCCGGCATTGAAACTGCTACCTCCGAGTGTTCGTTTACGGGGAATGCGTGTGGTCATGCCGGTTTTTGTCGATGCGTTGTTGACGCCGGCTGATGCGCAAAAATCCCAACGCCGCTTACGAATCATGTTGCGCAGCCGAGAGCATTTGGATGCACAGCAAAAACGAAATTTGATCGCTGCAGTCGAACGGACAGTGCGAGAACACACAACCGACGCAACGTTTCGCGAACTGGTAGCCGCCGACGGTCGTGCGGGTGATACGGCCAATGGGGCTGGTCAAAATCCGGGACAGGTGACAGGTTACTATGTCATGATGGCACGGTTGGTCAGTCAATTAGTCCAAGACCAATGGCGATGTTTTTTGGCATCGAGTCTTTTGATCTGGGTGTTGCTGATGTTGGCAACACGGTCGATTCGTTTGGCCACCGCAGCGCTGTTGCCCAACTTGTTGCCGGTTTTCTTTGTGTTGGCAGTGGTGGGTTTGACCGGCGGGAAGATCAACATGGGCGCGGCGATGATCGCGGCGGTATCGATCGGTTTGTCGATTGATGGTTCGGTTCACTTTTTGGCCAGCTATCGGCGACATCGCTTGGCAGGTCACGGTGCGGATGTGTCGGCCACGCACGCCGCGGGCAACGTCGGTGTGCCGGTTCTGCTGGCGACGATCGCATTGGTGATTGGATTTAGCGTGTTGGCGACCAGCGAATTTGTTCCCACCGCAACGTTCGGTTTTTTAGTTGCCCTGACGTTGGCCGCCGGAACCGTGATCAACCTGACGTTACTACCCGCATTTGTGTCACGGGTCGACCAATAGGCATCCTGTTTTTACACGCGGGTAGATGGCGTATGTCAGGACCTGTCCTAGCAGGATTTGAATCGCCAGGACAGGTCCTGGCCTACGAATGATTCCTTGCTATTTCACGGACAGCTGCGCCCAGTTTGCTTGTTGAACTTCGTCGCACTTGCCGCATTTGATGCGGCCGCCCAGTGACGTCGGTTCGATTCTTACTTTGCGATTGCAACCGCTGCAGACGATTCGCAGTTGGTGGGGCTGTTTGAGTAACTCACCGAGCATTCGGTGCGACAGACCGGGGAAGCTAATATCATCCGCGGTCAGTCGCGTCAGCAGCGATTCGGTTAACTCGCTGACTTGCGCGATTCGGTCGGCCAGTTTCCTCACGGAGTCTTCGAAGGCGTTGCGAACCAGACGCCCGTTGCCGAAGTGGTGATCGCGATTGTGGTGTAAGTAATGAAAACCGACCAGCAACCGATGTCGGGCATCGCTGGGCAAATCGTACTGGTTGGCCTCGCACATCAATTCAAAAATCTGACCCAATTCGGCCGGACCGTAATCGTCAAAAACGATCTCTGTATTGATTCGCGATGAGAGTCCGGGATTACTTTGAATCATCTGCTTCATTTCGGCGCCATAGCCGGCCAGGATGACGGCCATCGAATCACGGTTGTCTTCCATCCGCTTGAGTAGCGTTTGAATCGCTTCGCGACCGTAGGCGTCATCGCCCGAGGCGTCCATCAAACTGTAGGCTTCGTCAATGAACAGCACGCCGCCGATCGCCGAGTCGCACAGTTTGTTGGTCTTGGGCGCGGTTTGTCCGGCGTATTCGGCCACCAGACCGCTGCGGTCCGTTTCAACGACGTGACCCGAGGGCAGTGTTCCCATTCCGCCCAAAATCTGCCCGACGATGCGGGCCACCGTGGTCTTGCCAGTACCGGGGTTGCCGACAAACGACATGTGCAGACTGATCGGCATCGTGGTCAAACCGGCATCGCGTCGTTCTTGTTGCAATCGCAGGAAGTTGGCGTAACTACGAACGCGGTCTTTGACGCTTTCGAGTCCGATCAGCGACTCCAATTCGTCCATCGCTTTTTGCAATCGCGATCGACGTTCGGCGTCGCTAATCGGTTCGTTGGCGGTCGGCAGCGTTGTATCTTGGGCCTGTTCTTTTTGTTGCGCCGATGCGGACCGACCGGCCGAGGGTGCGGTAAGCGGAGCAAGATTCTCTTCGCCCTGCGCTGGGTGCAATGCCATATCGATCTCGCGCTGCAGGGTGTGCAGGGCGAGCGATTCTTCGGGCATCGTTTGGCCGTCGCATTTGGCGACCAAGTTGGCCAGCCGCATCACGATCGTTTCGACTTGTGCCTTGCTGTCGGCCAGCGGTTTGTAGCGGACGAAGGGGGCGACCAGAGATTCCCAACTCAGCTGATCGGCTTGTTTAAATAGTCCAGTGGCGGCTTCGCGGAGTTGTTGCCCGCGGAGTTCTTCGCCCCAGAGGTGTTCGATCATCGCGGCGGCGACCAGTTTCTCGGGTCCGGTCCAGCGATCATCAGCCCGCACGATGGTGACGTAGACTTTGATCAGCAATCCCCGGTGCAGATCGTCCATCAGTTCGATGAAATGACTGCTGCTGCCTTGGATTTGAGTCGGATAACGGCGCACCATCCAATTGCCGCACTGCTGATAGAGCTTGCGACAATCGCGGATGACTCGGCGCAACATGCCGATCAGTCGTGCCTCATCAACGTGATTCATACGCTGCGAAAAAGGACCCTCGAAACAAAAACCCAGCCAGCCAGTCTAATGACTCACCGGTCGAGCGTGCGACGACGATGGGCGTGCGACGACTTTTGACTTACGGCAATCTGCGATGGAGATACTGCCCGGGTTTTAACTTGGCCTTCTTGGGGTTCTCGGCGATGTAGTCTCTTAGGTAGTCGTATTGTTCTGGACTGCGAACGAGATGATCAAAGGGCTCCTCTTGCCAGAAATCTCCTTTCTCTCCTATCGACTGATGAATGCGATAGGCGGTGTAGTGCATCCAGGAGTAGCACTGTTTGCTGAGTGCTTCCACGGTGGTGAATGCACAAAGCAGATGAACGTGGTTGGGCATGATCACGAAATCGCCCATGTGATAGCGATCGGAATCAAAGTGCATCAGCGATTTGGCAACGATCTGGGCCAATTCCGGCCGCTCCAATACGCAAGCTCCGTGGCATTGATCCAAAAAAGTTTCTCGTTGTCGATTGAATGTCGTCTTGAACTCATGTTGCGTCGACGGTTGCAAAAGCGGAATGATCTTTGACCAATGTAGACCGCTGGGGTTGATGCCACGGCGGGCAAGCCAATCTTGTCTCTCTCGCTCCCATCGCTGCAGAACTTCGCGAGCAATGGAGTCTCGAGTGCGAAACGTGATGAACACGACCGCGCCTGCTTGTGACCAGTGAGGCCGACAGTGTTCGCGAATCGAGAACTCTACTTCCGGATCAAAAAACTCACCAAACATCGCCAGAGAATATCAGAAAGTCGTCGCACGCTCCGCGGGCGAACGAGGGAGAAAATTGAAAATGTGCGTTCGCCCGCGGAGCGTGTGACGACGATGGGCGTGCGACGACTTACGGACG
>JABDKS010000759.1 GCA_013002105.1 Pirellulaceae bacterium
CGCTGTCAGTGCGTCCGGACGGCTGCCCAAATGGCTTAAGCGGCCGATTCCCAAGGGCAACGCCAACCACATGACCCAGGGTCTGCTGGATGAGTTGCGGCTGGAGACGGTCTGCGAAAATGCGAAATGCCCCAATCGAATGGAGTGTTACAGTCAGCAAACCGCCACGTTCATGATTTTGGGCAACGTTTGCACCCGTCCGTGTGGATTCTGTGCCGTCCACCGCGGTCGCCCTCCCGAATTACCCGAAAGCGACGAACCAGAGCGTGTGGCCGAAGCGGCGGCACGACTGGGCCTGAAGCACGTCGTCATCACCAGCGTGACGCGTGATGACTTGGACGACGGCGGGGCCGATCATTTTTATCGCTGTGTGGTCGCCGTTCGCGAACGAACCGGCGCGACCACCGAAGTCCTGACGCCGGACTTTGTGCAATGCAAACCAGCACTCCATCGCGTCGTCCAAGCACGCCCGGATGTTTTTAATCACAACATGGAAACCGTGCCGCGCCTGTATCGTCGCGTTCGCGGTCCCAAAAGCGACTACCGCTGGACGTTGGGAATGATGCGAAAAGTCAAGGAGTACGACGCGGGTGTCAAAACCAAAAGCGGGTTGATGTTGGGAATGGGCGAACAGCGAGGTGAACTACTCGAAGCCCTCGCTGATTTGCGCGAATACGATGTCGACTTCCTGACCCTCGGCCAGTACCTGCAACCTGGCGAGAAGTATTTACCGGTCGTTCGCTATGTACCGCCGGAAGAATTCGAGGAACTCGCGGACATTGCCAAGAGCATGGGATTCAAAAAAGTAGCCAGCGGCCCCTTCGTCCGCAGCAGCTACCACGCCCGCGACATGGCCGAGACGGTTTAGCCGTCACCCGAGCAAGATCGCAGTCTGCACCATTATTGCTGAGTCAATTCATCGGTGACACATTGAATCACGTCGTCCCAGTGGCCGATTTCTTTTTGACGTGCCAGCCGCATCGATGGGTACCAAGGCGTCGTGTCGCCCTCGGTCAACCAGCGCCAATCGGGAACTCGTCCCAGTAAGGTCCAAACTTTTGTGCCGACAGCCCCAGCTAAATGTGCCAGTGCCGTGTCGCTGGTGACGACAGCGTCAAGATGTGTCAGAACCGCTGCCGTGTCGGTAAACGCACCGCCGGCACCGTCGGTATCGCTTGGCAAACGAACAATCGAATCGGCAAAATCGACTTGCTCTAACTGCTCGACACCGTCACCAAATTGCAAATTGATCAATCGCACGTGCGGTAGATCTGCCAGCGGCGCAAAGGTCTTCAACGGCAAACTTCGGTAGACGTCGGCATGATGCTGTCGATTTCCCTGCCAATTGATACCGATTCGCAATTCACCCTCTTGGACAGGGCAGTGCTGATCGAGCCAGTTAGCCCAATAGTCAATCAACGCTTGAGAAACGGTCAGGTAACCGCCGGTCACATACTCCGTTGCGTAGGGCAACTCTTGGTGCAGGCCATACCACACGTCTACCGCATCGATCAGCGACGCGTGGTAGTCGACTGGTGGCACGATCGCGTCATATCGATAAAACGCGGTAATCCCTTTGGCCGAAACGAATAGCGGCACCATCTCCGGCGCACACTGCAAATAGACTCGCGCTCCCGCATCACTGAGTACTTTGGTCATGCGAATGAACTGGATGGCGTCGCCGCGACCCTGTTCGCAATACAGCAGAATGGTTTTGCCCTCGAGCGATTCGCCTTGCCAAAGTGGAGCCCCGCATTGCGGACGGTACGTTCCCGGCATCGTCCATCGCCAGCGATACTCGGGCCAACCCACGTCATAGTTGCCCAATAACAATTCGATCACGCCCAAGTTGCGATGCAATTCAGCGTTGTCCGGATCGATCTTCAATCCGTCCTGGTACCATTTCAATCCGCGCTCGATCTGACCCGACCAGACCCATAGCGTTCCCCGATTCTTGAATGCTGAAAGGTACCGAGGATCTTGCTCGAGTGCTCGCTCGAAACACGCTTCGGCCTCGTCGATCTGACCGCACATTCGCAGCGAGTTGCCCAGGTTGTTCCATGCGATAGGGAATTCGTCGCGGATGGCCAGCGCTTGCCGATACGCCTGGGCAGATTCGTCGTATCGTCGCTGATCAAACAGTGCGATGCCAAGATAGACCATCGCTTCGGGATTGTCGGGCGCCTGTTGCAGCACCTGTCGATAGACCGCTTCGGCTTGTTGGACCTGCCCGGCTTGCTGTAGTTGCCAACCCTGATGCAAGACTTTTTCGATCGAGGGCATGATGGCAAGAACGGGGCATGTGAACAAAAAAAGGCGACACGTTTTGGAAAACGTGTCGCCTGATGTTTTAACGAATTTTGCTTGGTTGGTTAATCGAGGAATCCAACCAAGTCTTGGCTGCGGCTGGGCTGCTGCAGCTTGCGAACCGCTTTGGCTTCGATTTGGCGGATTCGCTCTCGCGTGACCTTAAAGATGTGGCCGACCTCTTCGAGCGTATAACTGTATCCGTCGCCAAGCCCGTATCGCAGCTTGATGATCTCGCGTTCGCGATACGACAACGACTTGAGCACGTTGGTAATTCGATCACGCAACATCTCTTGCGTGGCTCCGATTTGAGGGCTTTCGGCCGCACCATCGGGCAACAAATCGCCAAACTGGCTGTCTTCGCTGTTTCCCACCGGACGATCCAACGAGATCGGGAAACGACTCATCGTCAACACACGCCGGGCTTCTTCGACCGTCACATCGGCTCGCCGAGCGGTTTCTTCGATGGTCGGTTCGCGACCGAGTTCTTGCAGCAACTGACGGGCGACGTTGCGCACGCGGCTCATCGTTTCGACCATGTGAACCGGGATACGAATCGTTCGACTCTGATCGGCCACCGCTCGAGTGATCGCTTGGCGAATCCACCAGGTCGCGTACGTACAGAATTTGAATCCGCGTCGGTATTCAAACTTGTCGACCGCACGCATCAATCCGGCATTGCCCTCTTGGATCAAATCCAGGAACGACAAACCTCGGTTGCGATACTTCTTGGCGATCGAAACGACCAATCGCAAGTTTCCTTCGCTCAGTTCACGTTTGGCTTGTTGGTATTCGGCGTAGACCTTGCGAAGCATGATCACGCGATTTCGAAGCGAGGTCGGTGTTTCTTGACAAGCCGTCAGGATTTGACGTCGCTCGTGCAACAGCTTGTCGCGAACTTCACGTCCATGCTTGGTGCGTTTTTGCTCTTTGATCTCGCGTTCGATTTCTGACAAACGAATCGAGAACTTAGCGAGCAACTCAATGCGCGTTTCGATGCGCTGAGTACGCAGACCGAGCTCTTCGATCAATCGAACCGCACGACGACGGCGACGAGCGAGCGAGCGCCAAGCCTCGGCACGACGTCGTGACGAAGCACTTTTGCTGAGCGAAACTTTCCAATCGTGACGATTGCGTTTGAGCAATGTTTGCAAGGTTCGCAGGTTGTGCGGCAAGCGACCGATGATCTGTTCTTTTTCCAAACGATCGGTCACGCTGACCTGAACGGTTCGGTCAAAGGGCAACTGGCCGCGATAAACCTTTTTCAGCGTCTTGTACGCCTCGACCAGCACGAAATGATTTTCGAGCAACTTGGTGCGGAAGCGACGACGTGTCTCTTCGATTCGCTTGGCCAACTCGATTTCTTCGCGGCGCGTGAGCAACGGAATCTCACCCATTTGGGTCAGATACATACGCACAGGGTCATCGGACCAGGTTTCAGCTTCATCGACGGCGATCAACTCGTCGGGACTATCCAACTGAACCCCACCGGCGGTGGCAGCAGCAACCGCAGCATTATCGTCTTCGCTGTCGTCAATCGGCAGCTTACGAAATCCACCGGTTACCGCTTCCTCACTCGAGGCGGCGACGTCGTCGAATTCGTCCATTAAGGTGTCGAACAAAACAGGAACTCCTGCTCAAAGCGTGTTAATTGGGTTTGGAAATAAGCGTGCTATCAAGCGTTCAATTGACGGCAAAGAATCGATGATCGTGGTTCGGCTGTCTGGGGCTCTTTGTGGATGCGTGATCTGGTCTGGCTGCACTGAACTAACTGCACTGGGCAACTAACTGCACTGGGCAAATTGGCTCTTGTCGCTAGACAGCATCGGCAAAGATCGGCTCCCGGCGGTTTCGATCAGAGTCTTAGCAAATGGGTCACATTGATTGCATGAAAGCGAGGAAAAATGTCTGTCAAAAAATCGTGATAACGGTCCAGAGATAATCCCCACTTATCTACGCGTGGACTAACTGCTGATACCGAATCGACGGAGCGGTTGTTATTGAGTTGAATAAAAGTGAAACGTTACAAACGATGAAGGTTAGGAACTGCGTGAGTGGTTGAAGTCAATTCAAATGGTGTCTGATCTCACATCCTGCCAGATCGCTGTCGTTTTCCGGCGATCAACATTCCGCTGATCGCATTCGCTCTAGAAGCGTGACTCAATAGGTAGAGAACTGCTCGGAAGACAGTAAAAATCAGTTTTAGCGTCGACGCCAAAACCAATTCGCTGTGAAACTCTACCACTCATTGCGACGCACTCCTGGTGACCTCCGTGAATTGGGAAAACTTTCTAATTGTGTGAATCATTCGTGTTGGGTATGAATCTGCCGACTCGGTAAACCCCACCGCTAAATAACCGGACCCATGATTTCTTGCAAAATCCCGTTTCTGTCTCGAAAATGAATTTGCCGTCATCACAATCGAAAACTGGGGACGGATAATGGTTCGTTGGTGGTGTGGTTGTGGATGGGACTGATTGTTCCGCTGGACAAGTAAAAACGTATTCACCGTCCAAGTATCCATGACCATTTTACGTATCTAGCAATAGAATCACCGCAGGAATGATCGACTTGCGTCAGAGTGATACAGACGAGAAATGCTGTACTGAGTCGGAGAGATAGATGGTGTGGCAAATGAGATAGACTCATCGCTGACCCCGTTTATCTTGTCATCCGTTTGTTGTCGATCCAATACCGCTGGTGCGTACCGAATCAACGATCCGCGAACCCAATGGTTGCTGGCGACGTAAACGAGAGACTCCCCCGGCTCAATCACGCGTTTCAGGCCTGTAGGCCCTAACTGCCTTCCTGGCGGCATCCGGCAAATTCGACCACTCTATCGATGCAACCCAAATCATTCGGATCGCGAGACGAACGAAACAGTTCGTTGTTGGTTTACCGCGGGTCATCAACAGATGTCCGGCCCGATTAGACTGTCTCAAAGACAACCCAAGGGCGGGAGCGGCGTTGTCGGGTGGTGGTGCCGATTGCTCTCTTGGATTCTAGTCAGACCGACAATCTGGTCCAGTCGGTCAGCACCCAATATTGCCCACAAATCGCAATGCACCTGCTTCCCTGCCCCCAATGCCAACAAACAATCACCGTCTCCCCCAGTCAGGCCGGGGACGAAATTCGGTGCTCGGCTTGTGACACAATCGTCGCTATCCCCAGATTGGGTGAATTGCGCCAATTACCGCTGGCCGATCAGGCTGCCGATGCTGCCGTCGTGGATCGCGGTCAGGCAAACGTTGGTGGCCGACAAGTGGTGATTACCTTGTTAGGACTGATCGCGTTGGTCGGCGTGATTGTCTGCGGTTTTGCGGCGATTCGTTGGTTTTTGGTCGAGCCGACCGCCAGCACCCAATCGCACATCGACGAGATCCGCGTTGCGTACGAAGACCTGGATGCCGCGCGGTTCATTCGCGAATTCGAAGACATGGAAAACATCAGCTTGGATATGCCAGCAATGTATGTCTACAAAGTCAAATCTTTGGAGAAACAGCGGTGGGGGATCATCGCCCTGATCTCCGGTCTGGGAACACTGCTGGCCGGTGCGGCGACCATTTGGGTTGCGTCAAGTAGTCGCACCACAAAGTCCTGACTGATGGGGGTCCTGCAAACGGACACTTGGCTCCGTTGACCCATTCGACGACACCTCACGCCCAGCAGAAATCCAAGGACCCAGCACTGTCCCGATGCGGCATTTTCCCGATGCGGCGTTGCTGGGTCAGTTGGTCGCGATTGATCAAGGTCGCATCGCGAAATTCACGTCCACCAGCATGGGCGAAAAACGGAGCATCGGCGGAAAACTGTCGTGCCGACGCAAAGTCGTCTTCGTCGTCCTCCGCAGACAACCAACCGACCGAATGCCTCCTGCATGTATTCTGCATGTCGCGTGGCGGTTGCCAATGCAGTCACCGCCAACCTTACAGGTTACCGACGCGTTTGGCGAACTCGCGGCAAAACCATCGTATCGATGTCGCGCGGCGCTGGAGGAACTCAAGCAGTCCGTCGGCGCAACACGTAAACAACATCTTCGGTGGTGGCGTCGACGGTGATCGGTTCTTTCAAGTCGTAACCAAAATCATAGGTCGCGATCGGCTCCCAGCGCTCACAAGCAGCTATCAGCGCGTCCATTTGCTTTTGCGTGTAACTGCGCAACACCAGTTCGTCTTCGATGCGAAAACTCCGCGTCGGACAATGAATGTCGAAACGGATACCAAACCGTTCGACACGGCGACGGGGATTACGATCACGCGTCCACATGTGCGTGTTGATCGCCAGATGGCCCCGACGGGCCGACCACGATTCGGTCTCGCTTGGCGGTGCTTTGGTCGGCGTCAAATGAACCCCGAGCAAATACAAACCACCGACACGAACGGCGTCGGCCATACACTGGAGATGTCCCACTGCCGCCGCTTCGCTAGCGAGATGGCGAAAACTGTTGATCGTATTGAATGCAATGTCGTATCGGCGACGAACTGAGAAATCCGACATGTCCGCCACGAACGCGGGCGGTTCTCGATCGTGACGCTCGAAACGTGCGTTACAGAACTCGATCGCTTTGGGATTCAGGTCCAAGCCGCCACAGTCGAATCCACGTTTGGCCAATGCATAGAGCAACCGCCCGGTACCACATGCGGGTTCAAACATTCGTTTGGCCGGCCGATCCATGTATCGCTGGGCACAACCGAGAATGAATTTGACTTCGGCAGCACAATCGGCTCCAAAAACCAAATCGTAGTACTTGGGATGGTCGTAGATCGACTCTTTGAGCGTTTGCATCGCGTTACCGAATCGGGTCCAGACCGAGAGCCCGCCGCAAGAGACCGAGATGACCACAGTGGATTTGTTCGTGCAGGGGGCAAAACAAAATCGCGCCCAGCTTAATCGGATACGCCGCGAAAGGCATGTCGACAGGCTCCAACAGTGTTTCGCCTGTCACGGCCTCCAATTCTGATAACCCTAAATCAAAAACCCGATCAAGTCGTTCTCGTAATTGATCAGGCGAGGGCTGACCGGCCGGATCAGCCTTGGGTGTCGAGCCGCGACTGTAGGCTTTGCGAAATTTGCCGGGAATCAACTCGAGATCTTCGGGCAGCCGTCCGCGGATGCGAAACATCAACAGCCCATACTGACTGACGGTCAAATGTGCCACTTGCCAAGCGACATGGGTCGGTAATCCCGGCGGCATCTCGTACCAGCGATCCTCCGGCGTCGCGTTGAGCAATTCCAAGGTGTACCGACGGGCAAATCGGATCTGACCGATCGCGCCACTTAACATTTGCATGGCCTGATCGGCCGAAGGCAGGGGGACGTGGTACGGACTGTCGGTCGTGATGTCGCTCGCATTCATGCCGCGATCATATCAGGCACTCAGATCGCGAAAACCTGCCCGGTTACCCGACAGCCCTGTCACCTCGCTTGCGCCGGGCCGGTTTGGCAACCAATCGCAATTCGGGCAACGACGAGCGACCGCCGTGGAACGTCCGATGCCCGTCGATCGTGTGGTCAAAGACAAAAACGCCATTCTTTGCCCCGCCCCGCGGCGATACCCTGAGAATTGCGGCGTGGCCACATTCACTGCATTGGACACGCAAAGCGTGGCTCTCGAGCATCTCGTGGATCGATTTTGCTAAGTCACGGTTCTCCGCCAGAGATCCCATCGATTTGCCGGCGAGTTTGCCCAGTTGGCCCTGAATCGCTAGCCGAATGACTCGCTGCAGCCGATTTAGCTCTTGTTGCAGCTCTCCCAAGGTGACCTGAGCGTCATTTTGGGACAGAGGAGGCTGCGAAGACATAAAAAACCAGCAAAACGAGTCATCGGGCGACGCCGAAGCGGCGCTCGAGAAATTCACCCTAGACGAGTTTATACATTTTGTATAAACTGTCCAGACCTGGAGTGGCATTTTCGTGTTGGCCTGCCAGGTAAACAGGAAAATACCCCCAGCCGCCAGAACCCCAACCGCATCTGCTTCGCGACCGGCTTAATTGGACTTTGACACTTCAGAGTGCACTTGGCCGCAAAGAGAATGTCGGTCCTACCTCTGGCGACCCACCGTCTTTTCACCCCGCTCGAAGTCAATCAAGCATGTCGGTCAACCAACAAACCGTCGAAGAAACCAAGGCACAGATTCGTGGTCTCGTTAACGAGATTGCCGCATTGGCAAAAGCCGAATCGACCGCGGATGAGTTTTATCCAGAGTTGCTCTCCCGCATCATCACCGCCTTGGCAGCTGCCGGCGGCGCGATTTGGCTGCTGGACGAAGATCGTCAATTGAGGCTGCAATATCAGATCAATGCCGAGCCATCGATTTTGGCCGACGACACCGACGACGCCGTTCGCCACAACCGATTGATCCAACGCGTCGCCAACACAGGGCAATCATTATTAGTGCCGCCCTATTCTGGTACCACCGATGGCGATGCCGAAGGCAACCCGACACGGTACCTGTTGGTTCTCGGTTCGCTTTCGCACGACGGTCAGCGCGACGGATTGATCGAAGTTTTCCAGCGTCCCGATACTGCGCCCGACACACAACGCGGTTACTTGCGGTTTGTCGAACAAATGTGTGGGCTGGCTGCCGAATGGCTCCGCGGCCAAAAACTCCGAACACTTGGTGACCGTCAATCGCTTTGGCAACAAGCCGACTCGTTTGCCCGATCCACGCACGAATCGCTGGACTTAAAAGAGACCGCTTACATTGTCGCCAACGAAGGCCGACGCTTGATCGGCTGTGACCGCGTCAGTGTCGCTATCAAGAAGGGCCGCAAATGCAAAGTCCAAGCCGTCAGCGGCCAAGACACGATCGAGAACCGGTCCAACATTATCTCCGCCCTGAACAACCTGGCAACGCGCGTCGTCGCCGCTGGTGAACCGCTGTGGCACGATGGCAATACCGAAGACTTGCCGCCGCAAATCGAGGATGCACTGGAAGACTATGTCGATCAGTCTTACGGTCGAAACATTGCCGTGTTGCCATTGCACGAACCCGAGCGAAAACTGGGTACCGACAAAGAGTCCGGCGCGGCCGGCGAAATTGATCGCGACAATGCCCACCGGGGCGAAGTCATTGGCGCGCTGATTATCGAACAGATCGAATCCGATATTCCAGCGAACATTTTTCGCGACCGTTGCAATCTGGTTTACGAACATGGTACCCGCGCGATCGCCAATTCCCGGGCTCACACCAATCTATTCTTAATGCCTTTGTGGCGGGCGATCGGTCGGGCCACCTGGGTCCTTCGTGCTCGCACCTTGCCCAAAACAATTGGCGTCGCAGTTTTGCTGACTGCGATCATTTTGGGACTCGTCTTTATTCCCAAAGATTTCACGCTGGAAGCCGAAGGAACGTTGCAACCGTTGATGCGTCGGCAAGTCTTTGCGGCAATCGATGGCGAGGTACTGAAGGTTCACGCCGATCACAATGATCCTGTCACCGCCGGCCAGCCGCTGGTGACGCTACGAAATCGTGAAATCGAAATTCAGATCACCGATCTCCAAGGTCAACAGCTCACCACGATGGCCGAACTGGCTCGGGTTCAGGGACAACGCCGCAGTCGGCAGATCGACCCGAGCGACAAATTGGCGCTCGCCGGTGAAGAAAACGAGTTGCAAAAGAAGCTGCAGGTTCTGGCCCGCAAACTCCAGATGCAACAGGAGCGCGCCAATCAATTGATCGTTCGTGCACCGATCGACGGCGTGGTGACCTCGTGGGATGTCGAAAAAACTCTGCATGCTCGGCCGATCATGACGGGCCAAGTTTTGATGGAAGTCGCCGATCTATCCAAAGACTATTTCTTGGAATTGGAATTGCCCGAGAAACGTGAAGGTCATCTGGATGAATACGTCAAGAAAGAAAACGCATCCGAACTGAACGTCACGTACATCTTGGCAACCGACCCCGACGAAGACCTGCAAGCCGTCCTGACACTCAACAGTGTTTCGGAGCGAGCCGAACCGCACGAAGAACATGGCGCGATCATCAAAATGCATGCGGTGCCCGAACAAGACAACCTGCGCAAATTGAATCCACGTCCCGGGACCGGCGTGATTGCCAAAGTTCATTGTGGTCGCGCATCTTGCGGATTTGTTTTCTTCCACGAAATCTACGAATGGCTGCACAAGTTCTTTTTCTAGTCACCACGCCTTCTGACGCCGCTTCCCAAACTGGCGGAAGCGTTTTTTAAACACACGCACACTTTTCCCGTCCAATTTCTTGGAGTTCACGTTATGTACCGTTCACTGCTAACGCTAGCCGCAATCATTTTGCTGGCGGTACCCACCCTTGCACAGGATTCGCCGGGATTCCAGGCACCGAGCCCCGGCGAAGCCGACGCGGAGATTCGCGCCGAAAATTGCCTAGTCGGGTACATCAATAAAGTGGACATCCCGGCCGAAAGCCAAGGCAAGTTGGACGCGATCAAAATCGAAGAGGGAATGATCGTCAAATCCGGCGACTTGATCGCTGTGATCGACGACACCCAAGCACGTCTGGCTTTGGATCTCAAGAAAGCCGAAGAGGAAGAGGCGATCCTGAATGCCACCAACGACATCAATTACAAAGACGCGGTCAATAGCGAAAAAATCGCCCGCGCCGAAGCCGAGTCCTACAAGGATCTGCACAAGGAAGGCGCCGCACCCTACTGGGATCTGCAAAAGAAAATCTTAGAAGCCGACCGCGCCCACCTGCGGATCGGATTGGCGGAGATTCAGATGAAGATCGCCAAGGCGCAATACTTTGCCAAACGTGCTGACCTACGGATCGCCGAAGACGAAATTCAGCGACGAAAGATTGTGGCACCGTTTGACGGATTTATCGAAAAACGCGATGCCCAGTTGGGTCAGTGGGTTCAACCGGGCAGCCCCATCGCGACGCTGGTCCAAATGGACAAACTGAAAGTCGAAGGCGACATCGATGCCCTGCGCTACAGTGGTCGCGTCATGAAGGGCACGCCGGTTCAGGTTCGCGTCTACCACAACGCCAATGCCAGTAAACCGCACGTGATCGACGCACAGATCACCTATGTCAGCACCGAAATTGACTTGAACAACCGCTATCGGGTTTGGGCAGAAATCCCCAACCAAAGCGTTGGCGACGACTGGATGATCAAACCCGGCATGCGTGCCGAGATCATCATCCCTGGTGGCCAAGACGTTTTTTAATCGCTCTCGCTGCTGATTGGGCCCGCACCATCGTGCTGCTAACGACTCGGTGTGGCTCCCAACGAATCTTTCCCACCTCCCCACGTTTGTTTTCCCGTTCATGGCTACGCTTGCCGAATCACTGATCAGCAGCTCTTCGCGAGCGCTCACGGTGCGCAAACGCCCCGACCTGACCGCGAGTCGACAGCGCTACCAGGGCGAAGGCTATTGGGTCGTCAAGGAACCTGTCGGGCTACAGTATTTTCGTTTTCACGACGAAGAGTACTACATCCTGAACATGCTTGACGGTCATGTCAGTTTGCAGCAAATCAAGGACGGGTTCGAACAACGATTTGCCCCGCAGAAGATCACCTTCGGTGATTTGCAGCAATTCATCGGCATGTTGCACCGCAATGGATTGGTGAGATCGGCGGCGGCCGGCCAAGGAAGTCAGCTGAAACGGCGACGCGACGAACGGCGTAAAAAAGAACGATTGGCAGCGCTATCGAACGTGTTGGCGATCAAGTTCAAGG
>JABDKS010000787.1 GCA_013002105.1 Pirellulaceae bacterium
CCGTGGAGCGGTGTGGATCCGAGTTTAAAAACGCCGCCGATGCCACCGTCGCCCAAAACGCACAGCGTGCTCGAGGACCCACCCGAATATCCACTGGCCAATGTATGGCGACGGATGCGGGTCGGCGAAATCATCTACTTGTATCTGCTACAAGGCCGCGCAAAACTGCAAGCCTACATGACCTACAACCTCGACTCACCGCTGACTTGGCCGGAGGAAAGCCTGACCCAGCAAGTGATGTGCGATGAAGAGTTGATAAACTTCCATGTTTGCATCAACGCATTTTACAACGAAACGGCACACTACGCCGACATCGTCCTGCCCTGGACGACGTACCTGGAACGCTGGGATCTGGATGCGCGGGCATCGTACAATCTGCGGCCTTATGTTGGTCTGCGAACACCGATGGTTCAGCCGCTGGGCGAAGCTCGCGATGTGCGCGACTACTTTCCCGAACTGGCCCGTCGAATCGGCGGCGGCATGCAGCAGTGGTACCCCGAGCAGGACGTTCGTGAGTACATGGAAAAGTGGTCGCAAAACGTCCCCGAGAATCCCGATACCGGCAAGCGAGGCCTGGACCGTTTACTGGACGAAGGCATCTGGGAATCAGAACAAGAACCTTTCTACGAGCCCTACAACGTCGCGCTGACCGCCGAAGAATTGGAAGACAGCGTGACCGATGCCGACGGCATCATCACCAAGGACGGCGTCGGTATCGGCGTTCGTATCGGTGATCGTGCTGTACGCGGTTTCAAAACGCCCAGTCGTAAATTCGAAATTCGCAGCGTCTTTGTCAACAAGATCGCCAAGAACGAAGACTGCAGCGAATTGATCGCCAAGAGCGGGATGACCAAAACGATCAATCGTCCCGAAAGCCATCAAGGACACGACAGCGAGATCGATCCGTTACCGATTTGGTTTCAACCCCTTGAGATGAAAGACTTGGCGGACGACGAATTGGTAATGACCAGTTTCAAGTGGAACGTCCATAACCATGGCCGCACGATGAATCTGAAATGGCTGGCCGAGATCGTCCATTCCAACCCTGCCTGGTTGAATCCAAAAACGGCGAAAAAGTTGGGTGTTCAGGACGGCGATTGGATCGAGATCACGTCCTATCGATCGCGGCACTTGGAACAGGTCGCACCGCACTTGTCGCGCGACGGTGATGATGCCGACGCACAAACTGCGCGCAAGGAAGTTTCAACAATGCGTGTCCCGATCGTCACGATGGAAGGAATTCATCCCAGTGCGATCGCCATGAGTAACAGTTGCGGTCACACGCAATACACCAGTGTCGCACAGGCGACGAAGCAACCCGCGACCAAAGGGTCCCTCGCCGGTAGTGACACCGCGACCTATCACGATGACGATTACCAACGCAACATGTGGTGGGAAGACAAGTCTGGCGGCGACATCACCAAATGGCAAAAGAACACCGGAAATGGTTGGAATCAGAACAAGCTGCTGCCGATCGCGCCGGATCCCATCAGCGGCCAGCAGTCGTTTCACGACACCATCGTGAAAGTGCACAAGGTGTGACCGTCGTACTTCGTCGCAACCATCGATCGGATGGTTGGTTTTTGGTGATTGGTATTCTATTGGGGTAACGGACTAAAGTCCGTTCTACGTTGATGAGCGAAAGCGCAGATCAGTATGAATCGCTTAGCAATGTTTACGCTTTGCTCTCGCGACTATGGCTGACCGAGGTGGACGCGGATTTTTTGAACGCCGTCATTGCCAGCCCAATCGCCCAAACGTTAAACGTCACGCCTGATCTGGCTGCAGATCCGGAATCGATCGAACAGTTAGCGACCGAATACTGCAGACTATTCATTGGACCCGTCAACCACTTGCCGCCATTTCAAAGTGTGTGGCAGCAGGGCCAACTGCAAAGTAGCGTCACCGACAGCGTCAAATCATTCGCACAAGCGATTGGTTTCAGCGATCTGGCCGACAGCACAACGCTTCCCGATCATCTTGGCATCCAGTTACAAATCATGTCAGAGATCATCCGCCTGTTCGCAACCGAAGCAGAACCTCCACGCGAGTACAACGAACTGGCCCAAGAATTCTTTCATCGGCATCTAACGTGGCCCACCAGCTTTTTGCAGACTGCATCCGCGCGCACCGATTCGGATTTTTACAAAGCCGTCATTCAGCTCACGACCGATCTATTAGAATCCGAACAAGCAAACTGGCATTGAGAAGGAAGCAAGGAACTTTCAGAGCAATCCCGATTCGGCACGAAGAACGATCCCAACGGGATCGTCGCGATTAGCCGTGGGTCGCGCAGCGC
>JABDKS010000826.1 GCA_013002105.1 Pirellulaceae bacterium
TGTCCGGGTGGGGTATCGGCCAGCATGCCCAGGATCGCCAAGTTGTTTGACTCGGTCCCGCCACCGGTGAAAACCATCTCGAACGATTCGCAGCCGGCGAGCATTGCCAGTCCGTCACGGGCGTGTTCCAAGGCTTCGCTGATCGCTTGCGCGTGGGCGTGTTCCTGGCCCGGCAGCATGAAATGCGTGGACCAAAACGGCGACATCGCTTCGAGCACCGACGGTGCAAGTGGCGTTGTACGGTTGAAGTCCAGGTAGATGACAGACACGATCAGCGCAGGTAGAGGAGCCGGGCAATCGCCGGGTGAAGCACGCTTTGACGGTAGGTGGTCACTTATGACACGTGATCAGCTATCAACGCAAAGTCGTCCGAATAAGGGCGTCACACTTCGTACGAAGTGTGATTTTCTACAAATCGTAGGTGATTCATAGGTGTCGCGAAGATGAAACACTATGACAAATCGACCGAGTCGTATTGACTAGGATAGTCCCAAAACACGGGCGTTCACGCTGATTATGGTGCCCCGCTGTTTGTTTAGCGCGGATTGTCGACCGGAAAGCAGCGTTCAGGGTCGTAATTGCGGCGTTTGCACTTTCGCAGAACTGTCGTGATAATAGAATCGCACAGATCTAGCTGGGGACCCTTAGCCACCGGTCAATTGAAATTGCGAATGCCGATCTCAATCGCGGATGGGCCGGTCAGTCATCAGTGCTCATTCCTCACTCTCTTCTCTCACTGGAGCGCGGTCACAGATGAAAATCAAACCTAGGGGCTTTACGCTCGTTGAATTGCTGGTGGTGATTGCCATCATCGGCATCCTTATCGGTCTATTGCTGCCCGCGATTGGCGGTGCACTGGAGCGTTCACGATCAACGCAGTGTTCCAATAATGTTCGCACGCTGGCTCAGGGCACGGTCAACTACGTCACAACCAAAGGTCATTTCCCCGGCTACGTTCAAAAGTACGGCAATTTTGCCGGCGGTAGTGATCCCGGTGATCCAGGTAGCTTCAGCGGTGCTGTGCCTGCTCACGCCAAGGTGGGCGGGTACGGCGTAGCGATTTTGCCGTACATCGATCAATTGGCGACATACGAGCGCTGGACCGAAGATCGTTACCCGGTGATTACCGATGGTGCCGGCGACTATCCCGGTTCGCTTGATTTATCCGGGAGCGGATTCCATCCGTTGGCGGCGCCGAATATCGCGACGTTTCAGTGCGCGAGTAACGCTGCGGAAAACGGATCGACCGGGGCGAATAGTTACGTCAGTAACAACGGGATGTCGCACATGCGTGTCGTTGGGGGTGTACCAGAACAAATCATCGCGTTTGATACCGCTCAATCGCCATCCAATGGTGTTTTCAACGCAAAGTACGTTGGCGTAGGCGGTGCTGCGGACTACTCGGCAGGTGACAAAGTGACAATGGAATCGCTCAAGGATGGTCTTAGCGGCACGATTTTGTTCGCCGAGAATGTTCAAGCACTGCCGTGGTATCGACCGGGATTCTTGCACGGTGCACACGCAACGGATCCGGCACTGACGAATGTAAACGCAGCCGGCGAACTTTCGTTGACGACCGAACTGATGCTCTCGCGTTTTATCAACGGATTCGTCTGGCACTACGAAGACAAGGACAACGCGAGTATGCCGAACACACCGGCTCCGTTTAATAAAGTTTGTTTGCAGGTCGATCCAGTTCACAAGATCAATAGCGGCGGTCGTGCAGGAACCGATTCGCTGATTGCGTTACGCATGAACGGCACGACTTCGATCAATTTGGCACGTCCCTCTTCGTTTCATTACAACGCGATCAATTGCAGCTTTGCTGATGGTTCGACGCGAGTGATCACCGATTCGATTGATTATCGTGTCTATCAGGCAATGATGACGCCGCGTGGAAAGACCAGCAACGTACCGTTTCGCGAGTACGTGTTGACCGATGAACTCGGCCAGTAATCGTTGGTAGGATCCAGCCATTCATTAAGTAGCGTGACAATCAAGAACCGGGCCGCGACTCAAGTCGCGACCCGGTTTTTTATTGCGCGTGTCTCGAGCTGGACAGCGGCACTTTTCATGAGCCGATGGGCCATAGCCCCGGTTGTCTTCGCACGCAACCGCGGCTATCGCCGTGCGGCTATCGGGACTGGAAAACACAGCGTTTTGAGTCCAACGTGGCGCGCGTGTCCGGCCAGGCTGCATCGATCGTCACCTGTCACGTGGTTTGGTCGGGCCCTTTCCAACCGGCCGCCGATGCGCCATTAGCCGTTGGGACCGAGCCGTCGACGACGCGATCTTTTGTTGGTCCAACCGGTTCGGCCTTCGAGGACCTTGGCGATTGTGACGGTTGGCCTTATCGCACATGCGTGGTCGCAAACTTCGTTGACTTTACCGGTCAATCGCTTCAGTAAAACTCTGACGTCGGCCGATCTCCTCAGTGTGGCGACAGGAGTGCCGGTGCCAACGAATCCCTCCCCCTGCTGAAACATCCCTCCCGTTCAGTTGATTCGTATGTGCACCCTTCCTGTCGCCGACGGTTGCTGGGCGCAAACTTGACGTGCCAGTGATGTTGCAGGAACTACCCATGAAGGGCGTTCATTTCGGCAAGGATAGCCGCCGAATCCTAACTTGCCGAAAACAATTGCGTGACTAAAACGATCCCAAACTACCTTCGGGTTCACCGCGGGCCGGGCCTGAGTGCTCCCGTGGAAACGAAGCGGAGCCACGAAACCGTTGAGAATTTCTGGCAGGCCTACACTGATGTGACCGGATGGCGGGTCGATGAAGGTAGCCCGCAAAAGAAAGCCAAGTGTAAGTTGCTGCCAGCCGTCGGGATGGACCTGATGAGCGGTATGGAGCAACATCAGGAAACTCCTACGGTAGCCAAAAGCTCGGCGCAGCGACTGGCTGAATCGGCAGCCAGCCTCGCTGCACAGCTCGAAGAAACGCGACAAACTTTGCGACAGCAATCCGCCGAGTTGTCGGCTCGGGCTGCGATCGTAAACGAAAACGCTCGCGGCGAACTGGCCACATCCGTGGAGGCGTCGTTGCAAAATGCTGCCGCGGCCTGCCAGTGCGATTCGGCGGCGATGTACCTGTTGGACAACGATACCCAGTTTTTGACAATTCGCAGTACCTATGCGTTGCCACCCACGCGGATGTCGGCGCCACAGCGGGAATTAAGAGGTAGCCGAGGTGACTTAGAAGCAATGATACAAGGCGTCGTCGTGATGAACGACCTAAACGCCACTCTGGGCGAAACTTATTGCAGTCCCGAGCCGGCCGGTAGCGCGATCTGCGCTGCGATCATGAACGCTGGCGTCCCCATTGGAACACTCTGGCTGTACGCAGACGAACCCAGCGATTTTCAAGAATCGCAGATTGCGGCTGCTAAATTAGCCGCATCAGAACTCGCGCTGCGACTTCAGTGCGCCGCGACGTCAGGAACGCCAAAATCAAAACCCGACCATGACGCCACGTCACAACTTGCCACTTGGCAATTCGCAGGTTTGCCGATTGGCACCCAACTCGCCCCGGGCTGGCGCGTTGACGGCATGATCGAGTCGCCTCGATCGTGGGCGACCGGATGGCACACCTGGGATGTATTGCCCGATGGAACATTGATGCTGGCGATTGCCGAAGCGGACGATCACACGATCGCCGGAGCGATGACGGCAACGGTCGCACGTGCGGCGCTGACAGCGCACACCGGTTATCGACATTCACCACAGCAACTGTTGCAGCGCGTCAGCGACACGCTTTGGCAATCCAGCACGATGGATCAGTTGACATCGCTGCTATACGCGAGGATCGATCCCGAAACGGGCGAAGGCGAATTGGCAGCGGCTGGCAGCATGACCGCCATGATCGCGAGTCGTTATGGATATCGACCATTGATCGAAGGCAACCAGATTCCGCTTGCCAGTCGTATCGACATGAAAGCCTCCGCATCGACCTTCCGAATGATGGCTGGCGAAGTTTTTCTGTCGCACAGTCGAGGACTGGCCTCAGACGGCATCAGTCAAATGCTATTGGGCAATCATCTGAGCGAAGCGATGCGAAATAGCGATTCGTGTCCACTGGCATCGATTCGCAGATCATTGACCGAGATACCGATGAAACACGAACGCGGTGCGGTCACAATCTTGCGTCAGTAACCGATTTTATCGCATCGTGATCCATTGAATGGCACGGCCGTGACGGTGTCGTTGACTGAGCGTCCCAACGCAACACTCATGGGTGCGACAGCGGTGTTAATGACGGACGGGATTGGGACGTCGCTGCTTTCGGTACTTGTTCGGATTATCGGATTTCCCGGTCACTTCGTACAGAAATTGGCTGGGGATGGTCGGGCGTGCTTTACCCCATTTGCGTCGCGTCAGCGCCATCGACAACGTCAAGTTTTCTTGGGCGCGTGTCACGCCGACGTAACAGAGTCGCCGTTCTTCGGCGATGTCTTCGTCATTACCGCTTTTAACGCTGCGACTGTGTGGTAGTAGGCCTTCTTCCATCCCGACCATGTAAACGATTGGAAATTCCAATCCTTTGGCCGCATGCATGGTCAGTAACCAGACCGCATTTTGTGCGGCCAGTTTGTCTTTCTCGCTGCCCATCTCGCGTCCCGCCAGCGCGATCTCGGACAAGAACCCTGTCAAATCTGCCTTCTTTTTCTTCTTGTCTTCAAACGCGGCGATGGCATTGCTGACTTCGCCCAACGACGCCAGTCGTGCTTCACGTTCTTCGGGCTGGTCATAAAGTCGCGAGATTTCATCGACGTAGGCGGATCGTTCGTAAAGTGTTTGCAGGGCACCGGCAAGTGAATCATTTTCGGCACGTGAACGAACATCATTGGCCATCGATTGAAGATGCGAGATTCCTTGTTTCGCTTTTGCGTTCAAATCGGACGTGGCCGACGGGTCCGTCATCACTTCCCAGAGCGTGACGCCACGTTGGACGGCTCGATCGACCATCAGTTTGACGGTCTTATTGCTCAGCCCTCGGGCGGGAGTATTGATGATCCGCAGCAACGAAACTTCATCCTTTGGCTGCTGGATCCATTTCAGATAGGCAACGATATCTTTTACTTCGCGTCGATCAAAAAACGATTGGCTACCCAGCATCACATAAGGGATGTCGGCGGCTCGCAATTCCGTTTCGAACAGCCGAGGTTGTTCATTGGTGCGAAATAGAATGGCGATGTCGCGTGGCTGCACGCGTTCAAAGTTGATGTAGTGTGCGATCTCGGCTACCACCGATTTGGCTTCCGTGATCTCATCTTTGTGTTGCACGATTCGCGGCCGTGGTCCATCCGGTCGACTCGGTAGCAGCGTTTTGTCGTGACGTTCGGTGTTGTAGCCGATCAGGCGATTGGCCATTTCCAAAATGGACCCGGTGCTGCGATAGTTGTCTTCCAAACAGACTACTTTTGCGTCGGGCCAGTCGCTTGTGAAATTCAAGATGTGCGAGACATCCGCACCACGCCAGGCGTAGATCGATTGGTCATCGT
>JABDKS010000838.1 GCA_013002105.1 Pirellulaceae bacterium
TTGATTCAAGAGGTATTTATGGGTGGTGAGCGGCAACGTTCTCTGGTTGGCCGGCACCAAAAGACAACAGAACCTACGTTGGACAGCATGCGACGGGGACAAATTGGCGAAGAGGCGTCGGGGCTGAGATGGCGTCGGCAAACCAGGGCGTTGCCCTGGGCTGGGATGTGCCGCCATTTGAGTGCTAGCTGCGGCGTGGGGACCAAAAAATCCGTTATCACGTTTTCGGGAGCGACAGTGAACCAAGAGGTTGTTAGCGAGTCACGCAATAATCGCATGACCTCCAATTGCGAGAACGAAGTCAGTCGCTGAGGAGTCATTCGATGGGTGTCTCTTTGTTGCCGTCCTTGAGGTACGGTTTGCGAACTTGTTCACCCGTGGTCGGTTTGAATTCTCGGACCCAAATATTTCGGAAACGAACCGGATTACCGTGATCTTGCAGCGAGATTGGTCCGGTGGGCGCGTGCTTGCTGTAGCGCGGCGGACGGTTGAACGGCGTGTCGCCTTGCAGCTCGAAATGGTTCAGGATCAGAACACCATTGTGGGTCGCGGTAATGTAGGCGGGTGACCTTAGTGAGCCGTCGTCATTGAAGCGTGGTGCCGTCCAGAAAATTTCGTAATTGTTCCACTCGCCAGGTTTTCGCATTGCATTGACCGCTGGCGGTGTTTGTTTGTAGATCGCGCCAGCTTGTCCATCGTAATACGTTTCGTTTTCGTACGAGTCGAGGACTTGGATTTCGTAGATGCCCATCAGGAACACACCGCTATTGCCGCGTTGTTGGCTGGTGCCTTTGGGAGGCGTCGGTGCGGACCATTCGATGTGAACCTGGCAATCACCAAACTCTTCTTTGCTGACCAACTTGCCTTTTCCGGTCACCATGCAGCCGTCCTGGACCGTCCAGTTTTCGGCGTTGTTCCATTTTGATAGATCGCTGCCGTCGAATAAGACCGTTGCGTCCGACGGCGGCTGATCGTCGGTTTCGCCCGGTGTGACGATTGGCGGCGCGTCCCATTTGATTCCGTTGAGGTATTCAGCTGCGTCGCACGAATTTGGCGGGCAATGGCACAGCAGGGCGGCCGAACAAAGAAACGGGAGAATGGTTCGAATCGTCATCGATGAATATCCTGTGTGCGATCAAAGTGGTTTTTTGCGCCGGTTTGGGCGGCTAGCCGAAGTGGCTGGAGAGTGGGATTATGGTCGGCCACGAACCGACAATCAAACCGCCCCACTGGGAGACAGGGATGAATACCGCGAATGACTCCGGATCGACTGAAAATCTGGCTCTCGTGCGTACTGATTTGGCTAATGAGCGAACTTTATTGGCATACGGTCGCACGGCCTTGATGGTGGCCGGTTCGGGTGTGTCGCTGATCGAATTCTTTAAAGAGCGACCGCTGCTTCAAGTTCTTGGCTGGTCTTTTGTCGTGCTTGGATCGATCATCGGCGTTGTCGGTGTGTTTCGGTTCTCGCGACTGAGTCGCCGACTCCATCTGTGATTGACCAACAACGCCGATCGTACGCGGTGCGACTAGGAAAGCGTCCACCAACAAATCAGCGTGACGATCACGACACCCGACACATTGAGGATGAGTCCTTCGCGTGCCATTTTTTTGATCGTTAGATGTTCGCTGCTGAAAACGATCGCGTTGGGTGGTGTGGCAACTGGCAACATGAACGCGAACGAGCAACTGATGGTGGCGGGGATCATGATCAGTTTGGGATCGATGTTGGCCGCCAAAGCGGACGCGGCCAGAATAGGCAGCAACAGGGTGGCGGTAGCCGTATTACTGGTGACTTCGGTCAGGAAGGTGACCGCCAGGCAGATCCCGCCGATCATCAGGATCACCGGCACGGTAGACAGAACGCCCATCGAATTGCCGATCGCTTCGCTGAGTCCGGACACTTGAAAGGCTTGCGCGATGGCGATCCCGCCACCGTAGAGGATCAGAATGCCCCAGGGAATTTTGACCGCTGATTTCCATGTAACCAGTGTTTCGCCTTTGCCATTGGGAATGATGTGCATGGCGACGACGGCCAATAGTGCCACGCTGGCATCGTTGGCTTGCGGCAACCCGGCCCAGTTGCTCCAGCCTCCGAACGGTTCTTTGCGAGTGATCCAAAGCAGAGCGGTGACAACGAAGACGACCAGCGTACGGATTTCTTCGGGCCGCCAACGCCCGACGGTTGGTAGCTCCAAATCGTCTTCACTCTTGAGTCCACGGGTTAGCCACAAGGCGGTCAGTGGTAGCATCACGACCATGATTGGGAGAGCCCACATCATCCACTGGCGAAACGTCGGCTCGATTCCACCGGCTTTGACATAGTTATCGAAGAAAACCAGATTGGGTGGCGTGCCGATCGGGGTTCCAATGCCTCCGATACTGGCAGCGTAGGCGACGCCCAGTAACATGCAGACATGCAGTCGCGAATCGTTTGCTTTTTCGACAACCGCGGCGACGATCGGCAGCAGCATCAGCGTCGTGGCGGCGTTGGAGATCCACATGCTTAAAAAAGCCGATGCGATCATGAATCCAAACACCATTCGTCGGCTGCTGCCACCGCCGCCGAACAGGGTGACCAAATTCAACGCAAGTCGCCGGTGGGCGCCGCTGCGTTCCATCGCGGTCGACAGCATAAATCCGCCCAGCATCAACAGAACCAATTTGTCGCCGTAGGCCTGGCCGACTTCATCAGCCGTCAGCACACCGGTCAGCGGGAAGACAGCTAGTGGGATGAGGCTGGTTGCCGCGATCGGAATCGGTTCAAAGATCCACCAGATCGCGCACAGCGTGACGACCCCAGCCGTCCACGCGACCGGTGCAGGGTTGGCAGAAAAATAAAGGCCAATTCCGACCGAGAGTGCCGCCAGCGGACCGACTAGAAGTGCGACGAGTTTGATCGTCGTGAACGGGCGATTTTGATCCGCGTCGGCGCCAGGTGCAGGATTTGTCACGACGGCATCTGCGTTGGCGGGGAGAAAAACAATTTACCGGTCGGTCAGAGACATTTCCCTGACCTTGGCAAGCGTCCTATTGCGGATTTGACGAATCCGAACCATAGGGTCGTGTGCTAATGACACCTTCGGTCGGACTGCTGGCAGTGCCATAAAGCCGTTTGGGGATACGTCCAGACAGGAAGGCTTCGCGGCCAGCGATCGTCGCGTGTTTCATTGCCGTTGCCATTCGCACGCAGTCGCGAGCGTGAGCGATGGCCGTATTCAAGAGAACTCCGTCGGCACCCAGTTCGAACGCTTGGCTAACATCGCTGGCGGTTCCCACGCCTGCATCGACGATAACAGGATAATCCGGATCGTCCTCTTTGAGATATTCCAGAATGATCCGCAGGTTATTGGGATTCAAGAGCCCCTGGCCGCTGCCGATGGGGCTGCCCGCCGGCATGACGCTGGCAGCACCAACCGCTTTGAGTCGTTGCGCTGTGACCGGGCAGTCGCTGGTGTAACAAAGGACTTTGAAACCTTCGGCTGCCAGTTCTTTACAAGCTGTGACGGTCTCGACTGGATCGGGCAAGAGAGTCTTGCTGTCGCCGAGGACTTCCAGTTTGACCCAGTCGGCGCCAGGGTTGCCGAGGGTGCGAAGAATTTCGCGTCCCAACTTGGCGGCACGAATCGCGTCCGAGGCGGTGTAGCAACCTGCCGTATTGGGCAGCAAGATGTATCGATCCAAATCGATAAAGTCCAGGATGTTTTCGCCGCCACGATCGTACAGTCGTTCGCGACGAACCGCGACGGTCACACAATTGCTGCCCGATGCGGCGAGCGAATCGGCCATCTGTTGCATCGTGTCGTAGCGACCGGTTCCGACAATCAGCCGACTGTGCAGGGTGTGTCCACC
>JABDKS010000868.1 GCA_013002105.1 Pirellulaceae bacterium
CACACTCATTACCACCTTGCGCGGGTGTCGCCTTAGGAGTCGACCGTTTGCTCATGTTACGCACCGGTGCGACGTCCATCGAACAAGTGATACCTTTCACAATCTTAAATTCTTAAGCCTGCAATAGGAAAAAAAGCAAGCATCAAATGCGAATATCACAAAATACTCGTCTGGAGTTGCGATTGAATGTAAAATATTGACTCTCATCAAATCCACAAGGAACCGGTTCGATGGCTGATAGCGCTGTGACTACTCGACAACTAACCGTCAATGCGGCATTTTTGCAAGAAATCAAGGACGACAACCAACAACTCAAGCAACTCTGGGACAAAGTTACGCCGATGGCGGAACGGCCCGAGACGGCGTTGAATCATTGGCCTGAGTTGGTGGAATTGTTCGCCGAACTCCGTGACCAGCTAGCGTTGCATTTTTCGCTCGAAGAAGCGTACGGCTATTTTGATGAAGCGGTCGACATCGCACCCCAATTGACGTCACTTGCTGAGTGCTTGCGGGGTGAGCACGCGGTGCTGTTCTCTCAAATTCGTGACCTGGCCGATGCGGCAACCGAGGCGAATTCCGAGCGTGAAGAAGGGCTCGTTCCCTGCATCAAGGCGTTCAAGAAATTTAAGAAGCAGTTCCAATCGCACGAAGAATCGGAATTGAAGCTGATCTTGCAAGCCATGGACGACGACATCGGCGGTGGTGACTGAGCCGATCGCTAGTTGACGGGCTTGCACGGGGGCTGACCGGCTACGCCAATCGGTCCGGCCGTCATCCCTTAGCCCGGTGTGTTCAGCGGCATGATTGCCAGCAGCTTCGGATGGGGTTGAACTGTGTTGGACGATGAGTGCCGGCAGGATGATTTCCGGCAGGATGTGCTCAGCCGCTTCCGGTTGGTTTCAACGGTCGCGAACGTGCACCGTGATGGGCAGGTGTTCGTACCCACCAGTGTCAATGTCCTTTCAAGCGGATCTCGATCAGTTCGATCTTGAAATTGAGCGGCGAATCCGGTGGTATCGTGCCTGGGACGCCACGTTGGCCGTACCCCAACTCCGACGGAATCTTCAGTTCGATCATGCCGCCGACTCCGACCAATTGAAGGCCTTCGGTCCAACCACCGATGACACCGCTAAGTGGAAATGCGGTTGCCTGACCTCGTTTGTAGGAACTATCGAATTCAGTGCCATCGTCAAGCCAACCGGTGTAGTGTGCCAAAACAACATCCGTGGGGCCGGGCTGTTCCCCGTCGGACTTTCGCAAGATCCGATATTGGAGACCCGATTGTGTGGTGGTGAATTCGGTTGGCGCGTCGTCGTCGACGGGCCCGGGTTGGCTGATTTCGGTGGGCATTGGAGTGGAACAGGAGCAAAGGGAAATTGCAGTTACAAGCAGGAAACAATTTATACCGTGATGGAGAGAATGGGTCATTGTTTCGGGCTTCAACCGGTCTGTCGAATGTGCGGGACGTTGACGTGTCATTCGTATTACCGACCATACGGCATGACTGACAGGGTCAACGAACGACTTGTTGCGTGGATGATTTCCGCACATTTATAGCCATCAACGACAGACTTGGCAGCTGGGCCTTGTGTCGGTGTTCGTCGCGATCCGCTGCAAATGGCCCCCCATTTCTCCGGGATTCGGCTGTCGCAGGTGCCGACGATGGATGCGAACACGATCAGATATGGGGAAGCACGCGGGTGGAACCGGCCCTTGGTGAACTACAATTTCATAACGACCCATTGAGTCTTTGCGGGCCAATGGCGGTGCGATAACAGTAGTCAACAAGGTTCATCATGAATGAATGTGACAACGGCGTTGCAAAGCGAACCTTTCCGCGATTGCGTTACTCGCTACGTACGCTGCTGGTACTGTTTTTACTCGGCAGTTTGCTATTTCGAATGGGGTTCGTGTGGCACAGTCGATCGCTCGAGCAACGTCGTATTGTTCAGCAGCTCATCACAAGTGGCGGGTGGGTAAAGTACGAGTTTGAAGTGGATGGCTTCAAAGAGCCGCGTGGTCCTGCGTGGCTTCGCAAACGCCTAGGTATGGATCACTTCAATCGTGTGGCGCGGGCGTCCGTCCCCGCGGACTTCCTATCGCTCAGAGCGCTACCGGATTTGGAGGAGGTCGAATTGGTCGGTGGACTTGTGTTAGATGGTCAAATGACGTTGTTGGATGATTTAAAGCGATTGGAAGCATTGAGTATTCGCGGCACGCGGATGACCGAAAACGGACTGTTACATCTAACCAAACACCGTGATCTGGCGAGGCTCGATCTAGGAAGTACGAAACTAAGTCGTGTTCCGCTCGGATGTTTGGCCGAGTTGCCAGAGTTGCATGACCTGGGCCTGTCGTACACGGATGTTGATGACACGATGCTCAGTCAATTGATTCCACAGTTGCGATTGACGCGACTTTCGCTGAGCGGTTGCGATGTATCAGGAAAACCGATGGTGGCGATTGGTATGCAATCTGATCTCGTTGATCTGAATCTGGCGTTCAGCGACGTTCAGGATTCTGATCTGCAACACCTCAAGAATCTGACAGCACTGAGAAGATTGAATTTGGCGGGCACCGAAATCGGAGATGCTGGTTTTGTGAATCTTTTAGAAAAAATCCAATTGCGTGAGTTAAATTTATCGCAAACACTCGTGGGCGATGCCGGGTTCCAGTCGGCGAAGTATCAACTGATCACAGTAAGGGTGTTGGATGTTGCTGATTCCCAGTTGACAGACGGGAGCATCGACGGATTGTGCGAGTTGACGTCGTTGGAGCACCTGAACATGGCCGGCACGTTAACGATGCCGGGACAAATGGAATTGTTCTCAAGGATGCCTTCGACGACTCGGGTGCAAGGACAATACGAAATCCGCCAAGGCGCAAACTGATGAGCCACGCAATGAGGTAGGTTTACGCGGAGTGATTGCGTGACGTTCGCGGACCCATTAGCGCGACGAAACTGGGCACCAGAATCGTGCGGACATAAAACGTATCGATCAGGACACCTAGGCCCAGTGCAAAGCCAAGTTCGATAATCCCGCGCAATCCCACCTTGCCGCCCGCGGTCACACCAAACCATTCGGCGACAGTGGGGAGCCAAGCTGACGAGGTCATCGAGAAAAAGGTTGCCGCCATCACGAGTCCACACGCGGTGATGATGCCACCGGTGCGAGAGACCGCCCGGCGTAGAGCGGCGAGCCAACCCAGTGACCGTTGTTCTTCGATGATGCGTGTGACCAAGTAAACATTGTAGTCCTGTCCCACGGCGACCAAAATAACGAACAGGAATATCGGTAGCTTCCAGTCCAATCCAACGAAGTCACTTCCGTAGGCAGCTTTGAAAAACAACAGCGTCAGTCCCAAGGTCGCGTAATAGCTCAACAGCACGGTGGCGATCAGATAGAAGCACAAACCGATTCGTCGAATCACGAGCACGAGCACGATGAAGACGGCGATGACTACCGCGATTTTGATGCGTCGGTTGTCTGATAGTGTGACGCTGCGTAGATCGATGATCGAAGGCGTCGTACCCGTCAACAGAACACGGGTGCCTTTCCATAACGAGTCAGGTTGTTCCGCCTCGGCACGTAACATATTGCCCAATTGGGCTACTTTGGCGGCTGTCTCGATCGAGAACGGATCGCCATCGAAAACAACATCGATCCGTGAAAGTCGATTTTCGTAAGAGGGGTGCGACGAAAAAAAGTAACCCTGCGCGATCCGGTGGTTTTGCAAGGCTCGTCGTTTCCAAGCATCGCCGCTGAGCAGTCCCATCTCACGGTCCGGTGGAAAGTCTCCCAGTGGATCGATCGCTGTCCGCACCGTCTCCACACCCGGTGATTCATACATTCGGTCCGATAGCGCTCGGATCTCTTTGTCAAATTGTTCTCTGGGTGCCGGTTCGCTGCGAACCAACAACACGGTGACCGGATTGATTTCGCCGATCTTGAAGTGTTTGGAAAGCAATCGCAGTCCGCGGCGACTCGAGGCAGCGTGGTTGAGCTGACTGCTCAAGTCATACGTCACTGAACTTTCGTTTCGGAGACCGTAAATACCGGGCACGGCCAGGAAGACAACACCAATGAGCAACCAGAGCACGGGTCGACGCGTAATCATCAACGCAATCCAGCTCCACAGGCCGCCACCAACTGTCCCGCTACGGTTGACCGCACTGTCGCCCAGCAGTGACATTGTCGGGCTCCATTGCTGCTTGACGACGTTGGGCCAAAAGACCTTGGGACCCAGTGCACGCAGCATGGCCGGCGTCAGCGTGGTGCAAATCAGCAGGCCGACCAGGAGGCAAATGGCAATGATCGGCCCGGTGTAGTGGAATTTGCCAAACCGAGCGATCCATAGCATGCCGAGTCCGACCACCGTCGTCAGCGCGCTACCCATCAGGGCGCCCGTTACGCCCGACAGTGCGTTTCGACAGGCTTCGGGCCACTCAGCTTTGACCGCTTCCTCTCTCAGTCGTGCGATCAAAAAAAGACAATAGTCGGTACCGGCGCCGAACAAGATCACCACGATAAAAATGCGACTGGTCGTAAAGACGCGCAGATCCAAGGCTGGAATCGTCTTGTCGATGGACCACTGCGTCAGCAAGGCGACCAGCGACATCGATACCAGCACGGCGGTCCCAATCGAAATCATGGGGACGGCAACCAACAACGGTGCTCGATAGACCCCGGCTAGAATCAACAGGATCATCACGACGGTAATCCATTCGGTATATCGGATTGCGTCGCGAGCGGCCAGCAGCGTTTCGCCGCCGATCGCCGCCGATCCTGTCATCTCCAGATGCAAACCGGGATCGGTATAGTGCATGGAATATTCGCGGACCTGACGCAATAGATCGGCGACCGCTTCGACGGTTTTGATGTTGCCGGTCGCAGCCAGTTCGCTGGACAGTTGCATGACGGCCAGACGAGCGTTTTCTTTTTGCATCCGCGAGCCGATCACTTTGTCGTCCCACGACAACACATCGGTCATCGAGTTCCAAGGACCCAAATCTCGATCTTCGATCGGCACGACTTGGGTGGGCAGTTCAGGCATCAAAATCAGCGCGGCTTCGAAGTCCGCGCCCGAGACCTCCTCGGACTCGCCCAGTAGTTCCAGCAATTTGCCACGATCCCAATGGGCAATCGCCATCCGGGGTGTGTAGCGATCCGGTGGGTCATCGGGAACACGATCAGCGATCCGTTCGTAAAAGCGTTCGTCAATCGATAGCGATTGGTCCAGCGCCTCGCGCGTGAGTCGGACCCACGGCGCCGCCGCGCCGGCGTCTTCGACCATGCCGCCTTGATAACCGTATTGCAACGCTCGCTGCCACGAGACCTCGGCCAACCGATGATACAGTCGTCGCAGCAAATCCAGACCGACGATTTCGTCGTCCTTTGTCAACGGCTCGTCTTCGCGACCGATCACTAAAACGATCTGGCTACGACTTCGCTCGCCCGGAAATGCATCATCGAGCAGTCGTCCACCGGCGACACTGGTCATCGTGGCCGGTAAATAATCAAAGTCGCCGTCGTAGGCGATGTCGTTCCAAGCCGGCGCAGCCCAGCGCAGTCCGATGGCGATCAGGATCCATGCCAGCAAAATCCACGGCCACCCTTTGGTGACGATGTCAGCCCAGCGAAGCGACAGCGAACGTGGCATCAGCGGATCATGGGGGTCGACGACGCGAAGAAGGGCTTGAGATAAGATCGAGCGAAGTAGTCACTCCGATAGTTGCCCTAGAGTACCGCATCGGGTCCGTCGATTGCAGGCCCGAGAGGTTTGGGACCCCCGCACACGATTGGCGGTGGATTCACAGGCGATGGGCCGCAAATGGAGCGGATTGGCCCGGAGGCCTGTTTCCTCAATGGGAAACGGATTACTCGTCGCCGTCGGGATCAGCCGAGCGACGTTGTGGCATCGATTCCCCGGTGGGCGTCGCGCCGAACGCCTTTAATGCGCGCTCGATACTTTGACTACTCACATCGCCGGAGAGCTGAAAAATCCCTACCTCGCCGGCCGACCGAGCTGCCATGTCAAGTTTGTCGATCATTCCGGTGACCAGATCCAGTAACCCTTCGCCCTCGGCGCTGACCAGCAATGTGTTTCCGACACTATCGATTCCAATCGATAGTTTTCCTTTGAAAGAAAAATCTGCTCCGTCACCTTCATTACCATTCTCGCGATCCATCAACCCGGAACCGTTTCCCTCGCGTTTACGCGGTGCATCGGCGGCTTGATTCTCTCCACCGCGCTGCCCGCCTCCGCGACCAGAAAACGACTTGTCATTACTGCTCAGCAAATCCCGGTAGGCTTCTTTGACCGTTTCGGCGATTGGCTCGGCTTTTCCATATTTCAAAGATACCAATCGTGTGAATCGCATCCTTCGCTTGTTGACTGGTTCTTCGACATCCCAAAGTTCGATCAATTCCTCGATCGTTCGCAGCTGTTCGTTGGTGGCACCGCTAACCACAATGGTATTGGTGTCGGGATCTTCAACAAAACGCAACGAGTTTCCTTTCGCCAACCCAGCCGGAGTGTCGTCGTCATCCTCGTCGATGTCATACCACCAGCGGTAAAGTTGATCGGCCTCGGAGTCTCCCTCCTCGTCACTCTCGTAGTACTCCTCCAAGTTCCATTTGATCCAAAACGACGAAGCGTACTGAATTTTGAAGACGTGATACGGACGTCGCGGCGGCTTGACTTGCATCATCAGATTTTCAAGCTGGTCGAGCGCCTTGGTATCACTGCTGAGCAGCAACAGATTTCCCTGCGCATCGAGCTCGATGCGGATGGGCGATTTAGGGCGTTCTGGATTGTCTCGTTTGGCAGGCTCACTGGGCTTGTCGCCAAAGAAACGGTCGAAGTCTTTCGATGAACGGATCGACCCTTGCTCGGATCGCTCCGCCTTGGTGTCGGTTTCTGCCGCACTGTGACTTTCCACCGCACTGTGACTTTCAGTAGGAAGGTCGTTCTCGGTGTCTGATTGCATCGTCTTGACCAAATACCCCCGAAACGGATTCTCGGCGCGCACGGTTTCGTCGGGCTCGGTGCTCGCCGGGGCGAGGTTCTCGTCTGTCGAATCGTCGCCGTCCTCGTTGTCGCCGTCGGCCTTCTTTTCAGCACCGGCATCCCTTTCAGCACCGGCATCCTTTTCGGCATCCGCATCGGGGTCATCTGATCGGGCATCTGCCTCGTCACGTTTGACGGGATCTTTAAACTCCGATTGGTCGGGCAATTGCAACTGATTCTCCGCAGTGGCTTTCCATTGCTGTTGCAAACGCAGCAAGTATTCGTAGGTTTCGGGAGTGGCCGAGGCGTCGACCATACGCAAGGTCCGCTGGCTGCCGCCTGGTGGTGGAATCTCGCCCAGTTTGATCAGCAACGACTCTACCTGAGCCATTTCGGAATCGTTCGCCCACAGCAATACCTGCCGGTATCGTTCGTTAGCCGCAACGCGAAATTCGTCGGTCTCCTTTTTCTCTTCTTCGTTGGAGCCGTAGCCGTAATAGCCGTAGTACCGACTGCGACGCGACGAGCTGTCATCTTCCTTTTTTTCTTGGCCCATCAAAAACGAGATCGATTCGGCCACTTCGGTAGCACTTAGTCGTCGAAGTTGGAGAACATGGAATTCACGGCCACTGCCGTCGAGCCGTTCGATCAGACTGGTGATGATGAAACGATCAGCGGCGCTGCCCGACACAATCAACGCGTTGTTGTCATCATCGGCGCGAATTCGCGTGGTTGGCTCCAGGATGTTCATTTCCGTAATGATCTCGATCAGCTTTTCGGGATCGAGCGATGCCAAGCGAAACACTTGCATACTGGATTGAATGTCGGCTAATGACGCCATGGTGTCGCTGGGGACGTCGACGCGTTTGAGGAACTCGGTCGCGACCGCCACGCGATCCAACGGAGCGCGAATGATGATGGAATTTTGACGCACGTTCGCGACGATTGATATTTCGACTTTCTTTTGTGCCGTCGGTGCGGCTCCACCTTGGTTGCGCTGTTGTTGCTGCTGCTGCATCATTTGAATCTGCTGGGGTGTCAGCGGGCCGGAACTCTCCTTTTTGACACCCAAGAAACTCTCCAGCATCAGCTTCGCTTCTGCGGCCGGCAGGTAACGCAATTTGAACTCTGGCGCCAACGCCTCGCGGCTGACCATACTGCGTTCGCGTTCCAAGACCGTTGCAACATCCAATAGATTGATCGCCGCGTCCATCGCTTCGATTCGATTGGTCGTCGTCAGCGCCGTGAGCCGTCCATTGCTGCTGATCATCGGTGCCAGCTCTTCGGACAGCTTTTCGGCCGACAGCCAGCCAACAT
>JABDKS010000889.1 GCA_013002105.1 Pirellulaceae bacterium
CTTCGGGTGACTGTTCGCGATCGTTCTTGCCGCCCAACTTTCCTTTGCCGCTCTCGGCGCTCATCAAACCGTTGTGCATCCAGTACTTGACCATCGGTTTGTTGTGGCAGCAACTGCTTTGTGCCAGTTCATTTTCGTGGTGGGGGAACATCAAATCCAAACCGCCACCGTGAATGTCAAAGGTGTCGCCCAGGATTTCGTGACTCATTGCCGAGCACTCAATGTGCCAGCCGGGTCGACCTTTTCCCCAGGGACTGTCCCACGCGATCTCACCCTCTTTGGCACTTTTCCACAACGCAAAGTCACCGGGCGATCGTTTTTTGGCAGCAGCGCCGCCGCCTGCCCCTTGCTGATCGTCGACGCTGCGGTTGGAAAGCTGTCCATAGTTAGGATCTTTGTTGACGTCAAAGAACACGTCTGAGTCCACCGCATAGGCAAAGTCTTTCGCTACGAGATCTTGGATAAAGCGAATGATGTGCGGCATGTGGTCGGTCGCACGCGGCAAGTAGTCGATCTGGTTGACACCCAGCTCTTTTAAATTCGACAAGTAGTCGGCGGTCATTTCGACCGCGATCTGGCTCATCGGTATCCCACGTTCCAGACTCTTGTTGATCAGTTTGTCATCGACATCGGTAATGTTGACGACCCATGTCACGTCGTATCCGCTGTAACGCAGATATCGCTTGATGGTGTCAAAGATCACCGGACCGACCATGTGGCCGATGTGCGATTCGGCATAGACGGTTGGGCCGCACAGGTAGATGCCCACTTTGGGCGACTGGAGTGGTTCAAAGAGTTCTTTGGACTTTGACAGCGTGTTGTACACGCGTATTTCAGGTTGGTTGCTGGTCACAGGGGCTGAACTCGTAGCGGCCGTCGCGGTGCTCATGATCGCGCTCTTCGCATCTATTGATAGTGAAATCGGAAGGATGAAATCTGCCGGCGCGGCCCAAGAAAGCGGGATGGCCAGGCAATGCGGCGATTATAGGGCGAGATGCCGATTGGGCAGAGGGCGATTCGCAGAGGCGATTGCCAGCCTTTGGGCGGCCATTGGATGCCAGAAATTGGCTGCAGATCGGGTTTTTACCCCTGAAACACCGTGGCAGTTGTCATCAAGCGACCGGTGACGTCCTTGTTCCCGGCCAACGTAACCAAATCGGCGGGGAAAGGGGCGGATGGTGGCAGAGGCCAACCAGGGCGTTGCCCTGGGCCGGCATGCGACGCATTGGATGAGCGATTTCGCGTCCGAATCGTCGTTGCGGATGGATGTTGTGATCGTTCGGCTGTGATGCGACCCACTGATACTCCCAGGAACTGGTACTCCCAGGTAACGTGTGCTTCCCACCAAGACGACTGATTAATGACGACTGCTTATTGACGACTGCTTAACGAATCAGGAATTAGCCGCCCGGTGAGGCGGTAACAGCATTGTGATTCACTGATCTGCTGTGAATGGTTGTGCGACACGCTGCGTGGCTTCGGCCTTGATCGGCACGAAAAAACCGAAAGCCACACGGGGTGACTTTCGGTGTTTCGATTTCAATCACACAGTTTGGTAGGAAGCCCTACGAGACGGTCGCCGCTTTGGGGATTTCCCAACCTTCGCGGTACTCGCGCTGCACAAATTGATTGACCTCGGAAACATTGGGGCTCATCAGTTTTTCTGCGTCCCATTGGATCCGTTGTCCTTCACCGGCACGCATCGCAAGGTTGCCGACCAGGATTGTTTCGGTCAGGCGGCCTGCGTAGCCAAAGTTGGACATGGTGCCCGGTTCGTATTCGCCTTTGACCGTGCTGACGAATTCCCATTTTTGCCGTTGGTCACCGCCACCCTTGAACGGGATACGCGGCAGTGTCTGCTCGGGGACTTGATAGTCCTTGTACTCTTCTTCGGGCAGAAGGAAGTACTTGGCTCCGTAGTCATCAGGCGAGAAGACGAGCCCCTTGCTGCCGACGATGACCGCGCCGCTGGTTTTGCGACCGCCCTCTTTCTGTTGGGCGATTCGCTTTTGAAACGACTCGGGCAGTTTGCTGATGACGTCGTCACCGGGTAATTCACCGCCGTCGTACCAGTAGAACTTGCATGCCGGCAGGCCTTCGCGTTCTGGGAATTCGAACATCAAGGCGGAGCTTGCCGGGTAGGTTTCACCTTCGAAGATACCTGGGTTTTTCACGGCGGTGACCGCGACGGGGTCCCACAGTTTTAGCGCCATCACGGGCATGTTGGTGGTATGGCACGCCATGTCGCCCAACGCACCGGTGCCAAAGTCGACCCAGCCACGCCAGTTAAACGAATGGTATTCACCTTTCTTGAACGGACGCATCGGTGCTGGACCGATCCAAGCGTCCCAATTGAGACCCTCTGGAATCGGGTCTTCGCCGGCGGGGCGGCCCTTGCCTTGTGGCCAAACAGGACGGTTGGACCAGATGTGAACTTCGGTCACGTCACCCACGGCGCCGCTTTGAATCACTTCGACCGCTTCGCGCAAGCCGTTCTCGGAGGTGCCTTGGTTGCCCATTTGTGTGACGACACCGGTTTCGGCGGCGGTCTCGCGCATCATCCGGGCTTCACGAATCGACCAGGTCAACGGTTTTTGACAGTAAACATGTTTGCCCATTTGCATCGCACGGATCGCCGCTGCGGCGTGCGTATGGTCGGGCGTGCTGACGGTGACAATGTCGACTTTGTCTCCGAGTTGATCCAGCATTTCACGAAAATCGCTGTATCGTTGTGCGTCAGGAAATTCACGTCCCTTTTTGGTCAACGTGCCATTGTCGATGTCGCAAAGACCGACGATCGATACTCCGTGTTCGCTGATGTGCGATGTGTCGCTGCCACCTTTACCGCCGACACCGATGCAAGCTGCGCTGAGGCCTTGCAATGCCGAATCCTGGGCGCGAAGATTCGCGCTCGTTCCGGCCCAGTAACCAACGCCGACAGCACCGATCGCTGCAGATTGACCGATGAATTTTCGGCGAGATGTTTTTCGTGACATGCATATTCCTTGTAAGGGATGAAGGGTGGGTGGGAGCAAAGTTCCAAAGCACAAAGTTCCAAAGCACAAAGTTCCGAAGCACAAAGTTCGCCAGCACAATGCGGCGGGGTGCCCGGCACCTATCAATCCCGGTTTTGATTCCGGTCCTGATCAAGGCGCGCCGGTGGTAACAGTCGTGGTAAGTCTGCCGGCAGTTGCGTGTGACGGAAAAAATCTGGTTTGCATCGATTGGTCCGTCGCGAGGAACCTGCAGTCAAAATACCAAGCGGGGAATCGAAAAACAACGATTCGGACCGCCGGCATCGGGGAATAACGACAGATTGCGTGCCATAGCGGCCCCGCCGGCGTAGGGGCGGCCGCGATCACTGGATCAAAGCCTCAGCCAACAGGTGACACTTGGTTTCAAGCCGCAATTTCGAGGGCGACAAAGTGGTCTTTGATTGCCAGTTCTGCGGACAACGCTTAATCTGTTGCTTGTCGGTTTCCATACTACAGATCCGTCGAAGCCACCCACACGGTCCGTTCCCCCGATGTCGACCTGGACCACGGCATCGCGAGGTCACTGACCACAGTGGATCACGACCATCCCATCCCCAACGCTTACCCTCCGCCGAGATCATGATTCGATTTTTTCAGCCGTTTGCACTGTTTACCGCGTTGATCGTGTTGGCCAGCCTGGGTTGCGATCGAAAAGTCGCCGAGAAAGTCAATCCGCCGGTTGCATCCGAGTCCGCGCCCACGGTTGCACCCGTTGAGGCCGACGATCCCGCCGCGGTCAAAGCGCTGGAGGAGGCGGGTTATGTGCTGACCAAGAACAGCGATGGCAACGTTGTCGAACTTTCGATCTCTGCCGATAGCGATATCTCCGACACCTTCGAGCACTTGTCGGGACTACCCAATGTCAAGGTCGCTCGGTTTACGGGACCGGGACTTGACGACAAAGGAATGGAAGCGCTTGAGTCAATGACTCAATTGACGCGATTGGATCTGACCGATTCGGCGATTAGCGACAAGACGCTTCAGTACGTTGGCAAGCTGCCTAATTTGGAAGCGTTGTTTTTGCGTCGCGCGGGAGTCAACGACGAAGCACTTGGGGAACTGGCGGGACTGAAAAAACTGCGCGCCATCGATTTGCGCAACAGCAACATCAGCGACGCCGGAATGGACCACTTGGCCAAGATCAAAACGCTGGCCGATATTCAGCTCGAAAAATCCAAGGTTACCGACAGCGGAATTGCGAAGTTGGCAGGGTTGCCATTGAAATCGCTGAACGCGAATTACTGCACGTCGATCAGCAACGAATCGATGGCAGTGTTCGCAGGTATGCCAACCTTGGAACAGTTGCAATTGGACTACACCAAGATCAATGACAAGGGGATGGCCAATTTGGCCAAGTTGTCCAAACTCAAACGTCTACGCATTCGGGGCACGGATGTCACTGGTGACGGTCTAGCACATGTCTCGGGTGCAAAGAATCTTGCACGTTTGGAGTTGCGTGACACGTCGCTGGACGACAAGGGTGTCGAGGTGATTTCAAAGCTTCCCAATGTGACCTATCTGGATCTGGCGGAGTGCCGATTGGTCAGCCCCGAAGGAATGAAACCGATCGGAAAACTAACCGGTTTGACGACGCTGGGGTTTTGGGAGACAAAGCTGGACGATGACGCGCTCAGTGCGATGGGCGATTTGGTGAACTTACAGGAGCTGGATCTGAAAGCGACGTCGATCACCGACGAGTCGATTGAAACGCTGAAGAAGTTCAAAAATTTGAAAAAGCTAAACGTCGCGGGAACCCAGTTGAGCGACGATAGTTTTCGCGAACTGGGCAAGTTGCCATCGCTTGTGTTTTTGAATGTTGCCAACACCAGCATCGGCTTTGATGTGATCGATGAACTAGCCGAATCTCGCAAAGATTTACAAGTCAAGGAATTCGAGAACTAACTACGGATGGGTGAGCCGATGGGGCGAGTGTGGGGGCCCGTGTGAATAACTCCGTGTGAATAACTCCGTGTGAATAACTCCGTGTCAATCACCCGTGCGAATGACCCTTTTGAATCACCCCGCGTGAACATCGATTGTTTCCCGCGTCGGCGGCGACCGTGTGTCTCGTTTTTTTTGGCCGGGACCTGTCCTGGCGCGACGCTGCCGGGATCTGCCCTGCTCTGTCCCGATCGGCGGTTTTTCATTGCCCAACTTTTGGGTCGGCTCAAGAGAGGGAATCGTTGTTCGTTTTGTGTAAGAGGACGACGACACGAGCCGAGATGGCTTCGGCGTTGCCGATCGGGCCGACACCCTCGCCTGTCTTGGCTTTGATGCTGATTCGATCGACCGGCGTGTCGATCAACTGCGAGACCGCTTTTCGCATTGACTCAATATGCGGTGCCATTTTGGGGTGTTCGGCAAGAATGACACAGTCGATGTTGACGACGTCCATGTGATGTCGACGAATCCGCCGAACCGCTTCGGCCACAAAATCGGCACTGTCACGATTTCGATTTTCTGGATCGTTGTTGGGAAATAGTCTTCCGATGTCGGCTTCGGCAACCGCACCGAGCAACGCGTCGGTAATCGCATGCAGCAATACATCTGCATCGCTGTGACCGATCGCGTGGACTTCGGCAGGAATCTCGATACCGCCGATTCGCAGCGGTCCACCGTTTCCGAATCGATGCGAGTCGTATCCCAAGCCGATTCGAATCGGCGGCAAAGTATCAGTCATGCTTTGTTCTGCGCTGTTCCGGCGTTACAACTACGATCCGCTGGGCAGGGGATGCTCACCCGTCGCTCCCAGTGGAAAACTCTCTGATTGAGTTCGGGATCACCAACGTGTGGGGACCCCGACTACGATTAATCTCAATCGTACCTATAATCGGACGCGGATGTCAGCGACCGCCAGCCCCATCGATCATGTCACTTATCAAAGTCCGCGACCTGACCAAGTCCTACCGTGTTTACAAAAAACGCGAAGGTTTGGGTGAGAGTATTCGCGGCTTATTCCATCGAGAGTACAGTGACGTCCAGGCCGTCCGTGGCATTGATTTGGATGTTCAGCAAAGTGAGTTCGTTGCCTTCCTGGGTCCCAACGGCGCTGGAAAGACAACCACACTGAAATTACTGAGCGGTGTGATCAATCCGACCAGCGGCACCGCAGAAGTGATGGGGTTCGTCCCCTGGCAACGCAAGAATGAATATCGCCGTCGGTTCGCGTTGGTGATGGGGCAAAAGAACCAGCTCTGGTGGGATTTACCGGCACAAGAGTCTTATCGGCTGCATCAACAGATCTATGGCATTCCCGCCGACCAATTTCGATCGACGATGGATGAGTTGACCGACTTGCTGGATGTAGGACGTTTGCTCGGACAACCGGTACGCGAGTTGTCGTTGGGTGAGCGAATGAAGATGGAGTTGATTGCTGCGTTGTTGCACAGCCCAGACGTATTGTTCTTGGATGAGCCGACCATCGGTTTGGATGTCATTGCCCAGCACAATATCCAACAATTCTTGCGCTACTATCAAGAGAAGCGTAAGATCACGATCCTGTTGACCAGCCACTATATGAAAGACGTTGCCGCGTTGTGCAAACGCGTGGTCATCATCGCTCGCGGGCAAATCGAATACGACGGATCCCTGGCTGGGATTATCGACAAATTCTCTGGTGACAAGATCATCACGCTGCAGTTTGCAGAAGGCCACCGTCCGTCGATGGCCGGCTTTGGAAAAGTGTTAGACGAGAACTGGCCCAAAGTGCGAATTCGCGTTCGACGTGCGGACGTGCCCAAGGTGTTGACCGAAACGTTGCGCGATCACCCAATCGCCGATGTTTCGGTGGAGGACCCACCACTGGAAGACGTCATTGCGGAATTGTTTCGCGAGTCGAGCGAGAAAGCGGTTGCCGCTGCCGAATCGATCGGGTGACTTGCAGCAGGCATCGTCTGTCGCGACGGTCGAATCGCCTGAACGTGACTTTCCTTGAACGCTACCTCGGCTGGGGGAAGCGGTGCCGATTTCGAGTCTCCTCTCGCCAACCGGGGCCTGTAAAACTTGCGTTTGACAATGCCGATGGATTACTGTGGGCACTCTCTTGTCTGATCTTCTCGTCTTTTCTCGTTGGAAATTCAGCGATGGGTGATTTCCAGTCGCAATCTAGTCGCCGTACCGCGTTCACGTTGGTCGAACTATTAGTGGTGATCGCGATCATCGGTATTTTGATCGGGCTGTTGATGCCTGGAGTTCAAGCTGCCCGCGAAGCGGCTCGGAACGTGCAATGCAAAAACAATCTCCACCAGTTGGGGCTTGCCTTTCACATGTACCACGATACCTATCGGCGGTTGCCGACCAATGCGCGTGGTCATAACTGGACGTCGCGAATTTTGCCGTACGTGGAACAGTCGGCGTTGTACGAGTCGATTGATTTCGAGTACTCGTGGAGCCACGTCAAAAACAAAGACGCCGTCAACAAGCGGCTTTCCGTCCTGCTGTGCCCGTCATCGCGAATATCGAGTGTTGATTGGGTCTATCTCTCGGGCGGACGAAAGGCGGGCCCGTGCGACTACGCACCGACGACATTCGTTTCCAGGCGTTTGGTGACGGCTGGTTATGTGCAGCCACGGTCCAATTACCAGGGCTTACTGTGGCGCAACAATGATCGCAAAAGATCCTTCAGAAATGCGTTGGACGGATTGTCCAATACATTGCTGCTGGCCGAGGACACGACGCGGCCTGAATTCTGGACCGGGCCGAAATTGGGACCCAGTTTTCTGCCCTCGACCGGTGGAAATCTGGGCGTCAGTAACGGCGTTGTGCGGGGTGCAGCCTGGGCCGATCCGGTCAATACGATTCCCATGCACGGGTTCACCCAGGATGGATTGCTATCGCCAGGGCCCTGTCCGATCAATTGCACGAACAACAATGAAATGTTCTCGATGCACTATGCAGACGGCGTGAACGTGGTTTTGGCCGATGGTTCGGTTCGATTCCTGGTCGACACAACCGATATCGACATAGTAGCATCTCTGATCACCGTTCACGGTGGCGAGATTGTTGACATCGAGACGGTCGCACCCTGAGTGACAGTCGTGGAATCCACTTTTCTGGTAATCCCACGTGCTCGGACTCCTGTGCGTGCGGCACGGAAATCGTTCAACGCTCACCGTGGACACGCCTGCCGCTGCTGTGGCTCACGTTTTCGTTGTTTGATATCTCTATGCCGCTTCTTTCGCTCGAAAATCTCAGCATTGGTTTTCGTGGACCCGCTTTGTTGGACAACGTTTCGGCTCAAATCGAACCTGGCCAAAAAATTGGACTGCTCGGTCGCAACGGAGCGGGAAAAACGACCCTGCTGCGTATGTTCACCGGCAAAGTCGTCCCCGATGCGGGATCGATTACCGCAGCACCGGGTACGAAAATCGCCCGCCTGACACAGGATGTTCCCCGCGATCTTACCGGTAGCATCCGCTCGATCGTGTTGGCCGGCCAAGACAGTGCTCACGAACCGGACGAACAATGGCAAGTCGAACATGCGGTTGATTCGACTTTGTCACGCATGGAACTCGATGGCGATTTGTTGTTTGAATCGCTTTCCAGCGGGATGAAACGTCGTGTCCTCTTGGCTCGCGCGATCGCGGGCCAGCCCGACATTCTGTTGTTGGACGAACCAACCAACCACTTGGACATCCCGGCGATCCTGTGGCTCGAGGAGTTTCTGAGCCGATGGCGTCAAACACTGATCTTTATCACCCACGACCGATCGTTCCTGCAAAAACTGGCAACGCGCATCTGGGAGATTGATCGCGGCAAATTGTTTGACTGGTCGTGCGATTACGAAACCTTCTTGAAACGCAAAGAGCAGGCGATCGCGGCCGAAGAAAAGCAGAATGCGTTGTTTGATAAAAAGTTGGCCGAGGAAGAAGTCTGGATTCGTCAAGGAATCAAAGCGCGCCGGACAAGAAACGAAGGGCGTGTTCGTGCCCTCAAGGCGATGCGCCTGCAACGTAGCGAACGGCGCGGCGGCGAAGGCAAGGCCAAACTGAATTTGCAGGCCGCCGATCGCAGCGGCGCATTGGTCGCGGAAGTAAAAGACGTCTCGTTTGCCTATGATGACGTGGCCATCGTCGACGACTTTTCGACCACGCTGATGCGTGGCGACAAGGTCGGAATTATGGGGCGAAATGGTGCCGGAAAAACAACGCTCCTGAAACTGTTGCTCGGTCAGCTTGAGCCGCAATCCGGATCGGTTCGATTAGGCACCAATTTGCAAGTCGCCTACTTCGATCAGCTTCGCGATACGCTCGATCCCAATAAAACGGTTCAGGAAAATGTCGGCGATGGGTCGGACCGGTTGCAGATCGGTGACAAAACCAAACACATACTCGGATACTTGCAGGACTTTTTGTTCACACCCGAGCGAGCAAGAACCGAGGTGCGCTTTTTGTCCGGCGGAGAACGTAATCGTGCATTACTGGCAAAACTGATGACGCAACCGGCCAACGTCATCGTGCTGGACGAACCGACCAATGATTTGGACGCCGAGACGCTGGAGATGCTCGAAGAACAATTGGTGCAATTCGACGGGACGTTATTGATGGTCAGCCACGATCGAACATTCTTGAATAACGTGGTGACCAGTACCATCGTGTTCGAGGAAGATGGCGTTAACGAATATGTCGGCGGCTATGACGATTGGCAATCCACAATCGCCCGCAGGGACCGCGAGTCCAGAGCGAAAGGGAACGGATCCAAGCAGAACAGCAAAAAATCCAAGTCGATCAATCGTGACTTGCCGCCGCCAATTCCGGTCGAGACCAAAAAGCTTTCGTACAACGAACAGCGTGAGCTCAAGCAGTTACCCGAGCAAATCGACAAGCTGGAAAAGAAGATTGCTAGTCTGCACGATGCGATGGGCGTCGCGGACTATTACCAACAAGGTGGCGACAAAATCGCCAAGGATGCAGCCTCGTTGCAGCAGGCCGAGGACGATTTGGCCAAAGTATTCGCACGTTGGGAAGAGTTGGAAGCGTAACGTTCAGGCGAACTGGCCGCACAGTGTCGTTGTTCGCTCCGCGAACGTAACGAAAGATTCCAAAAAAGTGAACATCTCCCCCTGTTGCCGACCGGTTGCAACGATACGACGAACGGAGTGGTCAAAGTAGCCATCACGCTCCGCGTGATGCAGCCCGCCCGACCAAGATCACCGATGAAACGATCGGATCGTAGCGTGCGGCCACCATCGGCGATCGTCCTGTCTAGTCGAAGCAGCACGCGTTCTGCGACCAAGAACAAGATGTCGGTCAAGCACAAAGTCGGGCTTCGTCACGACGGAGCGTGACGGCAACTTTCAGTGTCGTTGTTCGCTCCGCGAACGTAACGAAAGATTCCAAAAAAGTGAACATCTCCCCCTGTTGCCGACCGGTTGCAACGCTACGACGAACGGAGTGGTCAAAGTAGCCATCACGCTCCGCGTGATGCAGCCCGCCCGACCAAGATCACCGATGAAACGATCGGATCGTAGCGTGCGGCCACCATCGGCGATTATTCTTCCTCACCGAAACAGCGTCCGTTCTGCGACCAAGAACAAGATGTCGGTCAAGCACAAAGTCGGGCTTCGTCACGACGGAGCGTGACGGCAACTTTTAGTGTCGTTGTTCGCTCCGTGAACATTACGAAAGATTTCGAGCAATGTGGCGTGCCTCCCCAATGCCGATCAGTCGCAACATTTCCGCAAACAGAGTGGTCAAAGTAGCCATCACGCTCCGCGTGATGCAGCCCGACCGACCAAGATCACCGATGAAACGATCGGATCGTCGCGTGCGGCCACCATCGGCGATCGTCCTGTCTAGCCGAAACAGAACGCGTTCTCCGACCAAGAACAAGATGTCGGTCAAGCACCAAGCTCGGTTCCGGGTGCCGTAAGCCAGCGATAGGGCACCCAAATCGCAGTCACGGCGATGATCAGTGGGATGGCAGTCTGGATCAGCTTGAACATCGACTCGCGGCGTTGAAAAGGCGTGGAGTAGTGGAGCGGAAAGAGCCCAAGGAACCAGTTCCATGTTTTTTCGGGGTTAGGTTGGCGGAAAAGCGGTCGACCGGCGTCATCCGATATAGGTGTGAAACTTGCCCAGCGGTGG
>JABDKS010000983.1 GCA_013002105.1 Pirellulaceae bacterium
GGTAAAATCAACCTGCTCAAGCCGGGCGGGTTTTATGGCTGGGTCAACAACTATTCCATTCCAGGCATGTGGGAGCCGGGTGGTGGGTCGATTGATCTAGATAAAATCGTTCCGCCCAAGACGTTCGATCCGCCTTTGGTTTGGATGCCACAAGAATTCGATAACTCCAGCGGCGGTCAAGTCTTTGCAGATGATCCACGTTGGGGACCGCTGGCAGGACATTTGTTGCATACCAGTTTTGGCAAGGGATGGATGTCGTATTTGATGATCCAGGATTTTGGCGACACGGCGCAGGCAGCGATTGTCAAATTGCCGTTTGATTTTCGAACCGGGATCATGCGTGCTCGGGTCAATCCGGCCGATGGGCAGGTTTATGCCACCGGCTTGCAAGGCTGGAACGGGGGCGGTCGCGCGGGGTTACTTGGTCAAGGCGTCCAACGATTGAGGTACACCGGCAAGCCGCACGCTATGGTCAGCGATTGCCAAGTCGAACCGGATGGGTTGCGATTGAGTTTCAATTTTCCATTGGAAATAACGTCAGCGGAGAACCTGGATTCTTATTCGGCAAACCACTGGAATTACTTGTGGCAGAAAAGCTACGGTTCAGATCAATACTCACCATCGACCGGCGAGAAGGGTGTTGACGCATTGAATGTTGTGTCGGCCACGGTTGGCGACGATGGTAAAAGCGTCAAGCTCTTGGTTCCCGATATTCAACCAGTCGACCAAGTCCACTTGATTTTGCGACTCAAGGATGCCGACGGAAAACGTTTCGAAGAAGAGATTTACTGGACGATCAATCGAGTGCCGTCCGAATAGTTCGTGTCGCGCCAGGGCAAGTCCCGACCTACGCGGACTCTGCAAACGCGTTTTCCATGGACCGGGTACCCCGAGCAATGGGATGCGATCTTGGGTGACGTGCGAATTCTTTGCACCGAGTTCTTTGCACCGAGCAAACGCAACGGTAGGCGCACGAAAAAACCGCACGCAACATTGCGAGCGGTTCGATTCGTTTGAACTGAGTTCGCAGCGACTACGATTCACTGACCACGTTGATGCGCCGACCTTTGCGATCGAACATGACGTTGCCGTCGATCAATGCGTACAGCGTGTAATCGTTGCCTTGGCCGACACCGCGACCGGCGTGGAATTTATTGCCAACCTGGCGAACCAGGATATTGCCTGCACGGACGACTTCACCGCCAAATTTCTTGACGCCGCGACGTTGTGCATTGGAGTCCCGACCGTTTCGGCTGGAACCTTGACCTTTCTTATGTGCCATCAGAATCACCTTCAGAAGTATTTTGCAAGTCGCGTAAATTACCGACAAATCCGGGTTTGATCAAGGCGTTTGGGAAGGTTTTTTGAGCGGTTTTTACCGGTTTTGGGCCAATCGACCGGGGTCGGACCGCAAGATTTCACGCGGAATACTCAGTGTCCCACACCGACGGCCTTGCCACACCGACTCGCGGCGTCAGCGAACGATGAGCGTATCGCCGGGACGGATCAGCACTGTGTGCGGATGGTTGAGGGCCTGAGGGTAGGAGAAACGCTGTGCAGTACCGTTTTGACGGATGACGGTGACTGAGTGCGGACCGACGATGCCCCGATGCTCGATACCGCCGGCTGCCGAAATGGCTTGCAGGATGTTGATCTGCCGATCGCGGGGCAGAGCGAATTCGCCCCCCGGAAGCCTTCCACCAGTATAGAAATAACCACGTGGCTGCGACCGTGCGTGAACAATATCCCCGTCGGTTAAATACCCGTCGGTTAAATATCCGTCGGTCAATGGCTGCGACGTGCGTGAGTTCTGGTGTCCCGAACGGATGATGCTGACTCGTGCGTCGGGATCGAATGATCCCGATCCGATCAGGGCATGCAGGATATCGGCTTGGTCCGACGGAATCTTGACTTGGCTGACACTCCGTATTCCCGGCGATGCGTGCTCGTGCAGCACGGACACCGACACCGTCCGTTTACGCATCAACGATAGCGTGACTTGATTCGGCTTTTTCAGAATCCGCTCGTCCAAATACGCATTTGAAATCGCGTCGCGGGCCTGCACGATCGTCATGCCGCGAACATCGATTGGACGGATCATTGGCATCGGCAGAGTGCCATCGGGCAAGACGACCATCGGATGACCGACGGCGGGCAATGTATCGTCACCCCGTTTGGGCATATGGACAGGTGCCTTACTGAACTCGCCGGTCACGCCTTGAACGATCACGGCAACCACATCGCCCCTGTCCAATCGATAACTCGGACGTGGCACAGCGGTCTGGGAGGAGTAGTTCGGTCGCCGCGCGGTGTGGGACTCGCGCGGTTGGTATTCACCGACTTGCGCGACGCATGGGAGTGACGGGGCCAAGATGATGGTGCAGATAATGCACGCGAACAAGATTTTCATCGCTACTGACCGCTAGGTTGAAGGTTTGCTGCGGTTGTATTGAACGCACACCAAGCACGGATGTCAAAGGTCCTCATGTTTTCATCGGTCCATTTCAGGACTTCGATTTGATCAGATGCGATGCCGTGCCGACTTGTTGCACCGGGTCGCCCTCCAAAACGCCAACATCGTTGCGATCCAACTCGGCTGCGTTGCCTTCGTCGGTATCGATGTGCATTTCCAGCTTGTAGGTGGGTTTGACACGAATGAGCACATCACCGAACGTCAATGACCGTTCGCCGTTGGTTCCGACGTCGACATCGACCACGTCCTGATCTTTTACCCCAAACGCTCTGGCATCGTCGGGGGTCATGTGAATGTGCCGCCATGCGCAGATCACACCGCGATCAATCGTGACTCGACGACCCTCGCTCCCGATCAACGTGATGCCGGGGCTGTTTTCGACGTCACCGGAGGCGCGAATCGGAGCGTCGATCCCCAGATAGAATTCGTCGGTTCGCGAAATTTCGACTTGATTGACCGATCGCGTCGGACCCAGTACTCGGACATTTTCGATGCTCCGTTTCGGGCCGACCAATGTCACTTGCTCCTCGGCTGCAAATTGTCCCGGTTGCGATAGCGGTTTCAACGGCGTCATTTGGTGGCCTGCGCCGAATAACGCTTCGACGGTTTCCTGCGTTAAGTGCAGGTGTCGTGCTGAGATGGCGACGGGAATACTTCGGTCACTTGGCTTGGCGTTCATCGTCTTGCACAGTGAGTCGGTTTGCCGAGCGATCTCCAACGCTTCGTCCGTCCTGGCCACGAGCAGTTTGACACGACCGTGATCAGGTGAGATTTGGGCGACCGGATGGTCGACCGAGACGCTGGCCTGGCGGTTGAGTTCCTCGTCGATTCGGGCACCCAGGAA
>JABDKS010000781.1 GCA_013002105.1 Pirellulaceae bacterium
AATTTGCCACTCTATGGGACGCTGCTGCCGAATCAAATTTTCGGCGGCAGCACCACGGTGGCGAACCAGTAGCTGCACAGTTCGCGAACAAACTTTTCGAGCGACTCCAGAGTCGAAGGTTTGACGATATACGAATTACATCCCAACGCGTAAGTCGTCAATCGATCCATCTCCGCATTGGAGGTGGTCAGCACGATCACCGGTAACCGTCGCAGGATAGGGTCCTTGTCGATCGCTGCCAAGACTTCGCGACCGTCCATGTTGGGCATGTTCAAGTCCAGCAACACCAAATCGGGAGCTGGCGCCTTTCGGTACTCGCCGTCCTTGCGCAGGAATTTCATGCACTCCTTTCCGTCCAAAACGTGATGCAATTCGACATCATGTGGCGAACGCTGAAATCCTTCTCGCGTCAGGTCGGCATCGTCGGTACTGTCGTCAACAATCAGAATTTGACGAAGCGTCTCGGTAGGGGCTTGGAGAACCATGGCGGGATTTTCGGTGACCGAAAACGATGGCACGAAATGAAGTCAAAAGACACTTCATCTCGCAGGGCGGGCATGCAACGTAGATCATCGGTGGGCTGATCGTAGGCCAGGACCTGACCTGGCGTGCACACATGAAATCTTAAAATGGTTTTGAAAGTTGGTAATTCGTCGTTTAAGTGGATCGTCTCGGATCCGGTTCGTTTTCATTTTGCGAGATCATTGGCGATGTCTCGATTATTCAGCAAGCAGTAGGTGGTAACAAGTCAAATATCCTGAGAACGCACTCGCTCGGCTGTTTAAGCGACCTAAAGCTCCACAAAGACTTCTCAAGGTAACCGCGACCCTACGCCTGCCAGATAACCGCTCCAGTGGCAGCCAACACGATCACGAGTGCGTTCGACTGCCGACTTGTTCACTATTGAAAAGGTGTTCACTCGTCGGTGTTGGATAATAACCATAGCGTCGACGATCCGAGCGATTGGCAATCCGTTTTTGGTCGCGCCCTCGCCTTGCGATTCACCGCGAGCGGATGTCAGAACCTTGCGTTTGCTCGAGCCGACTGAGCGTTACAAAGATAAGGCGTTCGAGTACATGGACATCCAAATCACCTTTGCAGATGAATCCGTTGGCTCCATGTTGAATGCAATCTTTGGCCATGGCGACATCGTTGCGACCGCTCGTCACAATGACTGGCTTTCCCCGCGCCGCGGCGACCATTTTTTTGACGGTTGCAACGCCCTCACTGTCGGGTAACTGCAGATCTAGCAGGATCAAATCCAATTGATCAAAGTCACGGGACTGTCCAATTGCGTCTTGAAGTGTGTGAGCTGAATGAACTTTGACAGATTTGTTGGCCTTTTTGAGCATGTCGACGGTCAGAAACAAATCCTGTGGATCATCTTCGACAACCAAAACTTCGACATCGCCTTTGGAGCTAATCAATGATTCGTTCGCAGCTGCCTTTAACAACGCAGCCAGCACATCCAACATCGTCGCATATCGATCTTGGACCTCATACGCGACCATGCGCTGCCAAATTTCGCGAATTTCTGCCGGCGCACACTCTTCGGGCAAATCCTTCAGATTCCGATTTTGCAGCAAGTTAGACAACTTGTGCTTCATCTTTCGACCCGGGACGCGTGACCTTCCCGTTAACAAGTAAAACCAGGTGGCACCGAGTGAATAAACGTCCGAGGCTTCGATGGCCGACGACAGCCCACGTGCTTGCTCGGGTGCCATGAAATCAACGGTTCCGCCCAGCATTCCCAGCTGTGTGTCAAACCCATCGGCTTCACTGATCGACCCCTCGTCACGTAACCCGGCCAAACCCAAATCGGCGACTTTGATACGCCCCCCCTCGCCCATCAATAGATTGCCAGGTTTGACGTCGCGATGAATCAGTCCGCGTTGGTGTGCATGATCAAGTCCTCTGGCGGCCTGGGCGATAATGTCCAGCGTATCGTGCCAATGAAAGGGCCCCGATTCACGCACACGGATATTCAAGTCCGGACCGGCCAGTTCTTCCATGACGATATAGGGTAAACCCAAATGCTCGCCGACTTCGTAAGCAACGACAATGTTGGGGTTCGCAAGTCGTTGCACCAATTCCATTTCTCGCCGAAATCGCACGGTCGACGCTGACGTTTTTAGAAGCTTCAACGCGACGGATTGCCCGCTTTCAATCGGGAACGCCCGATAAACTTGGCCGGAACCACCCTGCGCCAACAGCCTCCCAAGCAAATAGTTTCCGATCTCGGTTCCTTCGGGCAACTCAATGAACGAATCACACGAGTCGGTGTTGAGAAACAACTTGGACTCACCCAAAATCCTTGCGATGGTCTCAATCTGTGCTTCGCTAAACTTGTCTGTCTCGCGTAGCTGGTCACAGAAAGGCTTCATCAGAATATGCGTCTTGCGGTCTCCCACGTTGACGTGTTGGTCACTCTCCGCGACCGGCGGCGCCGACGTATCCAGGATTTTGGGATCATCCTCCGCAGCAGCCGGGACATCCTCCGCAGCAGCCGGGACATCATCCGCCAAGTCGGCTGGATCAGCAGGACCGCGGGCTTCGTGGTCGGCGCGAGCTTCAACGTCGGCGACAGCTTCAACGTCACCGCGAGCTTGAACGTCGGCGACAGCTTCTTCGTCGGCGACAGCTTCTACTTCGGCGACGGCTTCTTCGTCGGTGTGTCGATCAGTCGGACTTGAATCGATCGGGAATTGTGAATCAATTTTCGACCCTGGTTCGCCCAGTGGATCTGCTGCCCTCGCAAGTTGACTGCCAGCCAACCCAGCAGCGATCGGACTGGGTTGCGCTGGTGAAATCGCTACGGGAGTCGCTTGCTTGGACGTCACCCGAAAGACGCCCAGCGTCGCGATGCATCCCATCGCCACGATGCTGCTGATCTGTTCAGCGTAGGTGGTCTCTCGTAGAAACCATGGCAGGAAAAGCGAAAGTGCAGATAAGAAACTGGCCGCCCAAAAGACACGCTCGGAAAAGCGCGGCACCAGCGCCAGCACCAAGATCAATGGAGCTTGAAAGGCTACCGAGTACGAACTTGAAAATTGGCCGAGGCAACCAACAAGAATCGCTGGAATGATCAATCGCTCAAATCTCACCGCGCTCTGCTCCAGCGCAGACGCACTTCGTCCGCGAAGCGCGACCTACGATCCAACTACGTAAGCCTCCGATGAATCAAGATTACACACCCAGAGAGGGGAACGCAACCCGCTCCGATGGCCCTCCCCGACTCGGGCGACGCAATCGAGACGTCGGAGTCGATCCCGCCCACCTCAGTCGTGGCGATTCGTTGCCTTCTTGGGCACTTCAAAACAGAATTTGCATCCACCGCTGGCGGATTCTTCCACCCAAATACGTCCGTTTATACGATCGACGATCCGCTTGCAAATCGCCAAACCAATACCGTTGCCTGAATACTGATCATCCAGATGCAATCGTTTAAAAATTCCAAAAACCCGTTCGCGCGATTCCTCGGGGATTCCTATTCCGTTGTCCTCCACCGCAAACACCCAGTGGGTCGACTTGGATGTTGCGCTGACATGTACGCGTGGCGGTTGGTCGCCACGATATTTGATGGCATTGCCGATTAAATTCACAAAAAGTTGCTTCAGTTGTCGTGGCTCGGCGTGAATCTGCGGCAGGTTATCGACCGTGATTGTGGCATCACTTTCGCGAATGAAATCTGAAAGATCCTCGATCGCATGCTGCACCGCGCGACCGCATTTACATACTGATACTTTTTGGTCGCTCGATTCGATACGAGAGTACAACAATAGATCGTCGATCAAAGCGCGCATTCGATGCGATCCCTTGATGATCCGCTGAATATAGTCGGCTGCCTTGTCACTGACCTGATCGCCCAGCTCTTCTACCAATAGGTCCAGGTAGGACGTGATTCGGCGCAGCGGCGCTTGCAAGTCATGGGATGCCACATACGCGAACTGGGCTAATTCCTCGTTGCTACGAGCCAAGTCTGCGTTGGTTTGTCGAATGATCTCCATCGCGCGTTTCCGCTCGCTGATATTCGCGGCACATCCCAGGAAACCGTAGATCTCCTTTTGCTTTGTCTGCAGTGCGGTGACCGTCAACAGGACCGGAATCCTGGAACCATCTTTGCGTACATAGATCCATTCGCGTTGGTCCATCTCGCCACGACGGGCCGCATCGACGAAGACATCGAATCCAGGTTCGACAGGATGACCCTCTTTTTTCATCTCGGCAGAGCGTGCAACGATTTCGTTCGCGTCGTGAAAAACCGCGGGGGTTTCACGGCCGATCATCTCGTCGGCGGAATATCCGAGCATGATTTCTGCAGCGTGATTGAATTGCGTAATCACACCATCCACATCTGTCGCGATCATCGCTAC
>JABDKS010000997.1 GCA_013002105.1 Pirellulaceae bacterium
ACTGGGCTTGTGAGAGGCGGGGCTCGGAATGTCGAGTGTCGCGATAACTGGGCTCGCGATGTCTGGTCTCGCGATAACTGGGCTCGCGACTATTCGGCTTGAGCAACCATCAGCATCGGCGACGGAGCGTTCACATCGATCCAGCGATCCGTACAAGGCGCGGATCCTTACCGGCGCAATCACGTCGATCCCAACTGGCACTAACGGGTTCAGCCCCGTTAGTGCAACGCACCCTTCGGGCCGCCAGCGGCTATTGAGGGCTGAGCCCATCTCCGCCGCTGACCGATGGATCAGACGGTACCTAGATGATCTCGAGCAACTCGACTTCAAATACCAACACCTCGTTGGGTCCAATCGCGCCGCGACTGCCGCGTTCGCCGTAGGCCAATTCAGATGGGATGTACAACATCCATTTGTCGCCGACCTTCATTTGCTTCAGCGCCATCTGCCAACCGGGGATGACATCGCCAACGCGAAATTCGGCCGGTGCGCCACGCTTGACGCTGCTGTCGAATACTTCGCCGTTGGTCAATTGCCCGGTGTAATGGACCTTTACCGTGTCAGACGCCGACGGTGAACCGCCTTTGCCAGACTTGATCACCTTGTACTGAACACCACCCTCGAGCGTTTCAACGCCCTCTTTCTTTGCGTTCTGCTTCAGCCACATGTCGCCCTTTTCTTTGTTCAATGCAGCTGCTTGTTTGCGCTCGGCCATCATTTCTTCTTGGCGCTTGCGTAACAATTCTTCGATCTCTTCTTGAACTCCTTGGAGCTGCTTGTCATCGAGTGCTGGCTCGAGCTTCTTTAATCCGTCGGTGACACCCGCGGCAAGCGAATCGACGTCAAAGTCGCCGGCTTGGAACCCTTGTTGTGCCATCTGCTGTCCGACAGACACACCCAAGAAATAACCGATCGGATTCGCATCCGCTGCTTTTTTATTTGGCGTTTTGTCTTGGCCCATCGCCTGGTTTACCGTCAGAGAGAGAGAAACGAGGGCAACACCCACGCTGAAAATTCTTAAATACATGAACCTAAATTCCTAATGGGAAAGCATTCCTGATTCACGAAATGCTGGGGGGAGGTGATTCGTGGGGATCCGACCGTAGCTCACAGCCTCCGGCGTTCTTCCCAGTTTTTTTGCGATTGGGGTAAGAATAGCAGTCGGTCAACATTAAGGCACCGCCCTGGATCCCATCCAGCCAAACACCGCTGCGTCACGACGACCCGCCAAGTGCGTTTTCACCCGGTAAAACATTGCCAATGCACTGTTTTGTGGTCTTTCGAACCACCGCAAATTCCAACGATGCCTGCGGGGCCATTGCGACGACATTGGGCTCGACAGTTGACGCCCCACCCGCTCACACACAATTGACACTCAGCCGCGGGCGACACTCGGCCACGGGCGACACTCGGCCACGGGCGACACTCAGCCACGGGCGACACTCAGCCGCGGGCGATCGCCGCGGCCGCCACCAATCCGATCAAGATCCCGACGACGACCAGCACTCCCGTGACGTTGACCTCGGGCTGCAACGGAACTTGATGGCGTTGCTCGATTCGTTGCACCAGTCGCTCTCGTGCCGACTTGGTTTTTTCAGCGGATGCTTCGTCTGTCGCTGGTTCAACCGGATCGCCGCTGCGAGACTCGGCGATTCGCAGCATCGCAGCCTGGACCGCACGCGCATTGAAAGGTCGTTGATCGGGGTCTTTTTCTAATAAGCTCCCAATGAGCACCTCCAATTCCTCAGGCACATCGCTCACGATCTCCCGAATGCTTGGCGGCGGAGCCGTCAAATGTTGATCGAACAATTCCGTATAGTTGCCACCCGAAAACGGCTTCCGATTCGTTAGCATCTCGAACAGACAGCAACCCATCGAATACAAATCAGCTTTGCCACAAACGGTCGATTCACCACGAATTTGCTCGGGCGCCATGTAGGCATGTGTGCCGACCATGAACCCATTCTTGGTCAGATCGTCTGCTGTCAAATCGCGCGCGATTCCAAAATCACCCAGTTTCAGCTGGCCGTCGAGAGTCAAAAACAAATTGCCAGGCTTGAGATCGCGATGCACGACGCCATGATTGTGCGCACATTGCAGAGCGCTACAAAGCTGGATTGCTAAATCCACAACGACAGGCCAGGGCAGGGCACCGCCCGATTCGAGCAACATTTTGACCGTGCCGCCGTCGACCCGTTCCATTGCGTAGTACAAAGTCGCATCATCAACACCACCGCCATAGAACGACACGATGTTGGGGTGCTGCAATCGCTCCAGCACCGACGTCTCACGCTTGAACCGAGCTCGGATCAACGGATCCTTGCCGGCCTGCAAATTCAGTTGCTTGATGGCGACCTGTTGTCCGCTTTTGGTATCCGTCCCCGCGAAAATGGTTCCGACCGTGCCCGTCCCCAGCAGTTCACCAACCTCGAATCTGCCGAGCTGCCTGGCTGACATGACATCCCCTAGAGAGAAATTCCTCTGGCTGATCGATCGGGAGTGGGCATCTCCGGTGCAGCAATGCCCAAGCACAAGCTCTGGATGGGCCGGTGAAGTCGCCAAAGCGACCCAAAGGGGAACAAATTAGGTGCCCGCGATTTCTTCGATGCGTACACGCGTATGAAGCTGCCGGTGACCGATGCGAGATTTACTGTGTTTGCGTCGGCGAAACTTTTGGACGTAGATTTTCTTGTCCTGCTTCGGACCTAACACCGATGCCGTCACGCTGGCACCTGCGACGGTTGGCGCACCGAGTGTCATCCCACTGTCGCTGCTAACCGCCAAAACTCTTTCAAAAGTAATGCTTTCACCGGCGGCTATGTCTCGGTAATCGACATCGACTTCCATTCCTGGTTCAACGCGATACTGGCGACCGCCGTCGACGATGATGGCATACATGATCTGTGACTCTTTCAAGGTGTGATTTTTCTTCAAATCGAGCCGCGTAGTTTAGCGATTGGATATCGGGGCGAATAGGCCTAGAAACAGGTGTTTTTGCCTTCTTTGCCCGATTTGCCCGCCGGTAGGGCAGCCTTGGTTGCCTTTGTCGGTACCGACACCCCGAATCGATCTCTTTCGTGCCAAAACAAGTGCCCCCGTGCCAAACCAGGTAGCCCAGTGGAAAAAGAGGTAACCCGGTGGAAAAACAGGTAGCCCGCTGGAAAAACAGGTAGCCCGCTGGAAAAACTCAGCGGGCCAGCTAGGTCGCTGTCGGCCTTGAGCCTCTTCAGGTTTCTTGTAGGCCAGGACGGGCCCCGGACGCGACTTTGCCAGGACAGGTCCTGGCCTACGAACTACGAAATACGATCAGCCCACATCGATGATGCAATGCGATGGCCGCCGCGCAGCGCCAAATCGGTGATACCGGCCATTATTGTGGCCATTGGGGTTCGCGACCGGCGACGAAGGCCCGAATTCCCTCGACAGCCGAGTCGGTCGAACAGGCCGTTGCACTGTCAGCGGCGCCGGCGGCCAACTGTGCCATCAACTGCTCGCCAATACGTTCATTCAACAGTCGCTTGTTAGCCTGCAGTGCCTCACGTGGCCCATGTCCGCATTGCTGGGCCAGCTGATTGGCAGCCACCCAGATCTGATCGGATGGAACGGGCGGCCCGCAGATCCCCAATCGGTGTGCTTCGCTGGCATCGATTGCTTGGCCGCTGAGCACCAATCGCGACGCCGTGGCGCCACCACATCGAAATGCCAGTAACGCGGCGGTCGCGCCACCAACCAGTCCATGCTGGACAGCGTTTGCCGACAACTGAGCCTGCTCCGAAACGACAATCATGTCACAGGCCAACGCCAAGCCAAACCCGGCCCCGATCGCCGACCCATCGATCGCCGCAATCACCGGTTTAGGAAGGCGGAGCAGTTCCTCGAACATCTCGGTCAATTGTCGCCAAGTCAAATACCACTGACTGGCGGCATCCTGCTGCGGCAGTTCGCTGATCTCGGACAAGACCTGCATATCGACGCCCGAACAGAAATGCTGCCCCGCGCCGGTCAGCACAACCGCCTTGACCCGTTTCTCTTGATGAATGTCTGAAAACGCAGTCCGCAGGTCCTGCATGAGCGTCGGACTCAGCGCGTTATGGGTCTCGGCGCGGTCCATCGTAATCGTGGCGACCGATTGGTGAACTTTGACGTCAACGTGTTGCATGAGCGCGATCCGAGCGAGAGTAGACGACATCTATCATGCCCGATGTTGCCCCAGCACGCCACGATCACGTTCTCGTCGGTCGTGAACGAGCGTGATGAGGAGATGGTTTTCGTTGGACGTTGTTGGTAGCGAAAGTGGTCGATGGCCTGAACGACCAGTCGATGATTCGATGGATTACTTGGTACGCCGGTTTCTTTGGTACACCGGTTTCTTTGGTACGCCGGTTCCCTTAGTACGCCGGTTCCCTAGGTACGCCGGTTCCGGGTGGGGGGCGCATAAAAAAAAGAGCCCCGAAGACTTGCGTCTTCGAGGCTCTCACTATTTCCACATCTTCCTGACGTGTGGAGGGTTTACCTTATCTGCAAATGGTTACTGGCAATTCACACAACCGGCACCGGTCGCCATGGGAGCTTGCTGAATCACAGCACCACCCTGGATGACACCGCCGCTGATGACACCACCAGCCGAGCTTCCGCCATCCATGATGACTCCGCCACCGTAGCTAGCACCACCGTCCATCATGACGGGGGCAGCTGACGCACCAGCGGGAGCACCATAAACAGGAACGGTCACGGTCGTTGGAACTTGCTTGCAAGTACGAACTTGAACCGCACGCATCGTCGTCACAGGAACTCGAACCGAGTACTGCTGAGGAACTTGTTCGGTGACATTGTCATAGACAGTCACGTTGTAGTTCCGCGTACGGGTCTGTGGCACCATGACGGTGTAGTTAACCTGACGCGATTGCTCGCGGGATTCCAAACGACTTCGCTGAACCGTACGGGTACGGGTCTCAGTCGTCATGGTCGTTTGTGGAACCGTACGAGTACGGGTTTCCAAACGAGTCTTGGTGACAGGTACCGTACGGGTACGAGTCTCGGTCGACATTGTTGTCACAGGAACCATTCGAGTTTTCGTTTCGTTGCGGTACTTGGTAACGCTACGAGTACGAGGTTCTTGACGGGTCTTGGTGACAGGAACCATACGAGTTTTGGTTTCGCTTGTCATTTCCGTGTACGGAATTTCGCGGGTGCGAGTTTCCGTGCGGAATTTCTGAACAGGAACCATACGGGTCTTCGTTTGGGTCGTCATCGTCGTCACAGGAACTTCGCGGGTGCGAGTTTCCATACGAGTCTTCTGAACCTGACGAGTTCGCGTTTGGGTCGTCATCGTCGTCACTGGAACTTCGCGGGTGCGAGTTTCCAAGCGAGTCTTGGTGACAGGAACCATACGAGTCTTCGTTTGTGCCTGATAGCTCGTCACCATGCGGGTACGAGTTTCGGCACGAGTACGCTGAACAGGAACCGAACGGGTTCGCTGCTCGGTGCGATACTTGGTCACGTTGACCATACGCTGACGAGTTTCTGAACGCATACGCGTGACAGGAACCATTCGCGTTTGAGTTTGTGACGTCATTCGCGTTGTGGTGTAGCTG